>JAJYMD010000155.1 GCA_021787255.1 Actinomycetes bacterium
GTGGGGCCGACCTCCCTCCCGGAGCCCAGCACCTCGTCGCCCGCGCGCACGTCGCCGCCCGGAGGACGGACGTTCTCCCCGGGCTCGACCGGCGCCTCGATCACGACCCGCTCGTCGCCCGAGGCCACCTCGGCCGCACGCGTCCGCTCGATCATCGCGACCGCGTCCGCACCCGGAGGCACCGGCGCTCCGGTCATGATCCTCGCGGCCTGCCCGGGACCCACCTCGCCGCTCAGGGTCGCCCCCGCGAGCACGCGCCCGACCACCTGGAGGGTCACCGGCGCTCCCTTCGTGTCCACGGCGCGCAGCGCATAGCCGTCCATCGCCGAGTTCGCGAACGGGGGGACGTCGACCTTGGCGACCGCGGGCGCCGCGAGCACACACCCCAGCGCGTCCGCCAATGCGAAGGTGCGCGGCTCGAGCCGGGTCGAGGCGCCCAGCACGAGGGCCTGGGCCTCCTCGAGCGGGATCACACCGAGCGCACCGGCTGCGCTCCGGTGCCCCAGTCCTCGCCGCCAGCCCACCGCTCGTACTTCCAGATCGGCACGGTCTCCTTCACGGTGTCGATCACGTGGCGGCCGGCAGCGAAGGCGTCGTCGCGGTGCGGTGCGGAGACGACCACCACGACCGCGGTGTCGCCGACCGCCAGCGATCCCAGCCGGTGCAGCAGGGCCATGCGCGCGATCGACGGCCACCGTGCCCGTGCGTCGCCCACGACGGCCGCCATGCGGGCGAGCGCAGGCGCCTCGTACGCCTCGTAGGCGAGCGCCTCCACGCCGTCCCGCCCCTCGGCGTGGTCACGTACGGTGCCCGCGAACGTGACGACCGCGCCGCAGCTCGGCAGCGTCGCCCACTCGACCGCTGCCGTCGTGGGCAGCGTCGTCCTGGCGAGGCCGATCCAGTCCTCGCCCTCCACCGGCGGCGCAAGCCCCAGGCGCGCGAGATCGGCCGGGGTGTCGACGTCCTCGACGAGCCTCCCCCCGACGACCCCCTCGACGGCGCGTTCGACATCTGCGCCGGCCACGTACGCCGTGCCGGGACCGAAGACCCGCCGCAAGGACCGCTCCCCGGCGGCGAGCTGCGCGCCGGCCCGCTCCAGGTCGGCGACCGACCAGCGCGCGCACAACGGCTGGGGAACGCCGTCGACGAGGGGCACGACGCTCTCGTCGCCGGGCCTGCCTGCGAGCCAGGAGACGAGCCCCGGCGTCACCGCCGGGAGGTCGCAGGCCAGGACGACCGCAGGCTGCTTGCGCCCCGTGAGCCGCACGAGCTCGGCCCACCCGGCCACGACCGCGGCTAGCGGGCCGGAGCCCGGCGGGACCTCGGTGACGCTCCGGAGGCCGCTCACGCCGGGCCCCACCTCGACCGAGTGCGACGTCGACGCCTCGAGCGCCTGCGCAGCACGCCGTGCGAGCGGGACGCCGCCGACCACCAGCGTCGCCTTGTCGGTGCCCATCCTGCGCGAGGAGCCACCGGTGAGCACGATGCCGTAGACGGACTCGCCCATCGCCGACCAGCGTAGGCGGTGCTACGCGGCGACCGCCTCAGCACGCTGCTTGCCTCGGGCGGCGACCTCCTCGAGGAACCGTGCATAGCGCTCGATCAGCACCGGCCAGCGGTAGTACCGCTCCACGTAGCGCCGCCCGCGCGTGCCCAGCTCGCGCCGGAGCGCCCGGTCGGCGACAAGCCGGTCGAGGACCGCCTCGAGCTCGAGGTAGGAGCCGAACCACACGCCGCCGCCCGAGCGCTCGCAGTGCTCGCGGGTCGGCCCGCAACGCGCGTTCACCACTACCGGGAGCTCGAGGGTCCACGCCTCGGCGACGACGAGCGAGAACGCTTCCAGCGCCGACGGCGAGACGAACGCGAGCGCGTCGCGCATCGCGTCGCACTTGTCCTCGTCGCTCACCGTTCCGGTCAGCACCACGTCCGGGTGGTCCGGTGGCCGAAAGGCGACGGGGCCCACGAGCGCGAGCGCGAGCGGGCCCGGCCTGCGCGCCTTGTACTCGGCGAAGTAGGCGGCGAGCATCTTGGACCCCTTGTGCTCGTCGACGCGTCCGACGCTCACGACGTACGGCCGGTCGCCGAGGCCCAGGACCTCGCCGCCGGCGCGCCGGCGCGCGGAGGGCGGCTCGGTCCCCAAGCCGAGGAGGATCTGGGGCTGGCTCGCCACCGGGTAGTGCCGTTGCACGAGCTGGCGCTCGGCCATCGTCTGGAACACCAGCGCGTCGGCGCTCGCGAAGACGTCGGCGAAGACGGGGAGGTAGAGCGCGGGCTCGTCGTGGGCGGCCGGGTGGAGCACGGCGGGCATCGGCACGCGGCCGATCGCGCGCACGGTCGGGTAGTACAGGTACGGGTAGAAGACCGCGACGTCGGCGTCGCTCCGGCACAGCGCGTCGACGAGCCGAGGCGTCACCGGCCCGTTCAGGTCGACCCACCGCTCGGCCTCCTCGCGCGTCGCGTGGGAGGGCGCGAGACGCAGACGGCCGTCGAGATCGTAGAAGCTCGCGCCCCGCACGGACTCCGAGGCGAAGCGGTGGACGACGACGCCATCGAGCGTCTCGTCGCCGGGCTCGAGCTCGTCGCGCCAGGTGAGGTGGTCGAGCGCGGTGGAGGTGAAGACCTCGGCGCGCCAGCCGGTGGACGCCACCAGGTGCTCGGCGAGCTGGCGCGCGGCGGACTCGGCGCCGCCGACCACTTGACGCCCGTAGCGAGGCGTGACGAACGCGACCCGCATCCGTGCTCAGCGCCGTGCGACCACGACGTAGTCCTTCCCGCCCGGCCCCTCGAGGATCTCCACGGACCATGTCGGAAGCACATGGGCCCACGTGCGCGGCCGCAGCGGTCTGCCGGGAGCGAGGTCGGCTTCAGCCGGCGCGTCGTCCGCCGTCCAGGCGGCTGGAGACACGGAGTGGACCACGAGCACCGCTCGTGGGCCGAGCCGGCTCACGAGCGTTCGGAGCAGCTCGTCACGGCGTGCAGGCTCCATGACCTCCACCACGCCGGACAGGACTGCTCCCCCGAGCGCCGCGCGCCCGACCGCCCGAAGATGGGCGAGGGGCTCCTCCTGCCGGAGGTCGGCACCGTGCAGCGCTGCCTCGTCGACCACCCCGGGACGCGGGTCGACGCCGTACGCGTCGACCCCAGCGGCCGCGAGGGTGTCGACCAGCCAGCCGTCGCCGCATGCGGTGTGCAGGACCCGCCCTCGGACCTCTCCGAGCGCGCCCGCGGCCTGCGACTCCCACCACCTGCCGGACGGCCCCGTCTCGAGCACGCGCGTCGCCGAGGCGGGTGGGACCCGGTCGCCGAGCTCGGCGAGCTGCGCGTCGACCGCGTGGAGCGCGCGGCCGACCGCCGCGCCGAACCTGCTCACCTGCTGGGTGACCCAGCCCACGTACCAGAGGTTCAGTGACCGCAGCCCCTTCTTGATCGCCACACCGGCGGGACGCTGCGACGCGACCGGGACCACCGGGTCGATGAACGCCGCCTGGTCGACCATCGCGAGCGCGTCCTTCAGGTCGCCGCCGCGCGCTGCGACCGGCGCGTGCTCGAGGAACATCTCGTCGAGCTCGCGCTCGAGCCTGAGCGGGATCTCCCCACGCCGGTGCCGCACCTCCTCGTCGATCTCGGCCATCACCTGCTGGAGGTACCCGTCTCCGACAAAAGCGTCTTCGGGTCCCGACGTCGTCACGGAGTCATCGGCCCGCTGGCACCGACTGGAGGGCGCCGCCCGCGACCAGGGCGCCGCTGACCGGGACCGCCACGAAGCCCGTCGATCGGCTGGGGTTCATGACCTCGAAGCTGCACGCCGGTTCGCGCCAATCGCTCAGGCCGCGTGGAGTCTCGACCCCGACGTTCACGTCGTAGCTGCCGTCGAGCAGCGGCACGGCTTCGAGACGGAACTCGAAGGTCCCGGGTCCCTGCTCCAGATCGCACGTCACGCCGAGGATCTCGCTGTCCGTACGGAACAGGCCTGTCCCGCCGTCGCCACGCACCTCCAGCTGGAAGACGACCCCGGTCACCGCCCGCGCCGCCTCGAAGGAGGCCCTGATCGTGACGGGCTCGCCGGGCAGGACGTAGGGCCGCTCCCCCGCCGCCGGCAAGAGGCAGGTGACCTCGGTGAAGCGGACGGGCCGGCTCTCCTGAGGGGCGAGGCGGAGCGGCGGGAGGCCGCCCGCCACGTCGCCGGACTGCGGGTCGGAACGGACGGACTGCGGGTCGGAAAGGACCCGAACCTCCGGTGGCTGCTCGGCCGTCGCGCCGTCGAGCGCCGCCGCGGCCTCCGACGCGCCGAGCACGTCGCCGGCCGCAAGGAGCCGCTCGCGGAACAATCGGACCGCCTCGCCCGGCGAGGCCATCCCGATCATCTCGCCGTCGGAGAGCACCACCGCCCGGTCGCAGATCGACCGCACGAGGTCCGGCGAATGGCTGACGAACAGGATGGTGCGGCCCTCGCGCTGGAATTGCTTCACGCGCTCCATGCACTTGCGCTGGAACCGTTCGTCACCGACCGCGAGGACCTCGTCGATCACCAGCACGTCGGGGTCGACGTTGACCGCGACGGCGAAGCCGAGACGGACGTACATCCCAGAGGAGTAGTACTTCACCTGGTTGTCGATGAACTGCCCAAGCTCGGCGAAGTCCACGATGTCGTCGAACATCCGGTCGACCGCTCGCTTGGACAAGCCGAGCATCGAGCCGTTCAGGTAGATGTTCTCCCGACCGCTCAGCTCCTGCTGGAACCCCGCGCCGAGCTCGAGCAGGCCGGCCAGCTTCCCTCGGACCACGACCTGCCCGGAGGTCGGCTGCAGGATGCCGCAGATGCACTTGAGCAGCGTGGACTTCCCCGACCCGTTGCGCCCGAGGATGCCGACGGTCTCCCCCTCTGGGACTTCGAAGGAGACGTCGCGCAGCGCCCAGAGGTCCTCGTGGGGGACCCGGCCCGCGTGGATCACCTTCTCCTTCAAGGAGGAGTACTTCTCGTGGTAGAGGCGGAAGCGCTTCGAGACGCTCTGGACGTCGACGGCCGTGGTGCGCACCTCAGAGCTCCTCTGCGAAGTTGCCCGCAAGCCTGCCGAACACGACCATCGCGACGTAGAAGAGCACCAGCGCGAACGCGAGCACGAGCGCGTCCCCCCAGACGTAGGTCAACGCGGACCAGTGGGGCAGGACGTGGAGGGGCGCGTGCGGAGCGTACGTGGAGGGCGGTGTGAGCCTCGCGTAGAGCGCCCGCTGGAACGACATCACGAGGATGGTCAGCGGGTTCATGAAGTACAGCCAGGTCAGGTGGTGGTGCGCCAGGCGGCTCGCGACGGTTGTCTGGAAGGAGTACACGATCGGGCACGCCCAGAACCACGCCGAGCCGACGAGCACTGTGACCAGGTGCTGGGTGTCGCGCATGTAGACGTTGATCGCCGCGAGGAAGATCCCGAGCGCGCACGACAGCACGAGCGTCGGCACGAGCGCGACGAGGACCAGGTACAGGAGCGACCACGCCGGCGCCCAGTGCAGGACCGCCATGAAGAGGACCATGACGCACGCCTGGAAGAAGAAGAAGACCCCGGCCGACCCGACCGCTGCGAGGGCGAGGATCTCCCGGGGGAACGAGACCTTCTTCACGAGCCCTGCGTTGTTCACCACGACGCCGGTCGCGGTGAGGATCCCGGTGGAGAAGAGGTTCCACACGAGGATCCCCGAGAAGAGGTAGATCGCGAAGTTCGGCATGCCGTCGTGCAGGACCACCCCGAAGACGAGCGTGTAGACGGCGAGCGTCAGTGCGGGCGAGAGCATCGACCACAAGAGCCCGAGGAACGAATTCTTGTACTTGACCTTGATCTCGGTCCGGACCAGGTAGACGAGCAGCTCCCGAGAGCGCCAGACCTCCTTCAGCCGGGACCAGACCGCGACGTCCGAGGAGACGACGCGCGTCGTCTTCGGGCGTGCCGTGACCGGACCCTCTCCGTCGAGCACGCTCGTCACCGCCGCCGACCCCGCGTCCGGCGGCTGAGCCGGCGCTTCGATCGCCACCGTCAGCTGCCGCTCACCTGGGCCGCGGTGCGGTCGATCACCTGGTCGATGAAGCCGTACTCACGAGCCTCCTCCGCGGTGAACCAGCGGTCCCTGTCGGAGTCCGCCTCGATGCGCTCGACCGGCTGGCCGGTGTGGAAGGCGATGCGCTCGGCCATCATCCGCTTGAGGTAGACGATCTGCTCGGCTTGGATCGCGATGTCGGCGGCCTGCCCCTGCATGGCCCCGGAAGGCTGGTGCATGAGGATGCGCGAGTGCGGCAGAGCGAACCGCTTCCCCGGAGCGCCTGCGCACAGGAGGAACTGGCCCATGGACGCGGCGAGGCCCACGCAGATCGTGCTCACGTCCGGCCGGACGTACTGCATCGTGTCGTAGATCGCCAAGCCGTCGGTGACCGACCCGCCGGGCGAGTTGATGTAGAGGGAGATGTCTCGCTCGGGGTCCTCTGCTTCCAGCAGGATCAGCTGGGCACACACCGTGTTGGCGGTGCTCTGATCGATGGCGGACCCGAGGAAGATGATGCGCTCCTTCAAGAGGCGCTGGTAGACGTCCATGGCGACCGACTGGTCCTGAGCGGCAGCGCCGAGAGGCCCGACGCGGGTACTAGCGTGCATGCCGCGAGGCTACCCGCCGGCGCCGCCGGCCGGCGTCAGCACGCGGACGTGGCGGAACGGGTAGACGCGCCGGGTTTAGGTCCCGGTCCCTTCGGGGGTGGAGGTTCGAGTCCTCTCGTCCGCACGCCGTGCCCAGCCTCGTCGCAGCCTTCGACAAGTTCCGCGGCACCGTCACCGCCGCCGAGGCGGCGGCCGCTGCCGCACGCGCGGCGCGCTCGTGCGGGTGGCGAGCCGACGAGCTCCCCCTCGCGGACGGCGGCGAGGGCACGCTCGACGCGCTCTGGGCGCTCTGGCGCGTCGCCGGCGCGGAGCGGCGGCACACCCTCGTGCGCGGCCCGCTCGGCGAACCGCTGCAGGCGACGTGGCTCTTCCTCCCCGAGGGCCTCCCTCTCGTCTCTGGCGTCCTTTCCGACCTCCTCCGAGCCGACCTGCCCAGCGGCGTCTCCGGCCGTGGGTGGCGACCACGCCCAGGCTCCTTTGCCGAAGTCCGCGGACCCCTCGCCGTGGTCGAAGCCGCGCTCGCCGTCGGGCGTGGCCTCTTGCCGGCGCCCCAGGGCGACGATCCGCTCATGGCACGGACCGACGGGGTGGGCGACCTCGTCCTCGCCGCGCTCGACGCAGGCGCCCGGCTCGTGATCGTCGCCGCCGGCGGGACCGCGACCACCGACGGCGGCTGGGGCGCGCTGTCGGCGATCGGCTCGTCCGCGCGCCTCGGCGGCGCCGCGCTCGTGGTCGCCTGCGACGTGTCGGTCCCCTTCCGGACCGCCGCAGAGAGGTTCGGCCCCCAGAAGGGTGCGACGCGCGCCCAGGTGGTGGCGCTCAGCGCGCGTCTCGATGCGCTCGCAGAGCGCTACCGCAGGGAGCTCGGCGTCGACGTCGACCGCCTGGCCGGCGCAGGCGCGGCGGGCGGGCTCGCAGGCGGATTGGCCGCGCTCGGCGCGCAGCTCGTTCCGGGCTTCGCGCTCATCGCCTCGCTCGTCGACCTCGACGCCCGCGTGGCCGCGAGCGACCTCGTCGTCACGGGGGAAGGACGCCTCGACGAGACCTCGTTCCAAGGCAAGGTCGTCGGCGGTGTGCTCGCCGCTGCAGGAGGAGGCGTGCCGGCCCTGTGCGTCGCCGGGCAGATGGAGCCAGGCGTCGAGCGGTGCTGGGCAGACCGAAAGGCGCGCGTCGACGCAGTGAGCCTCGTCGCGAGGTTCGGCAAGGCACGCGCGCACGAGGCCACCGCGGACGCGATCTCCGAGGTGGTCGCGGCGACGTGCGCCCAATGACCTGCCGGCGGTGCCGCCCTGCGCCGCGAAGCCTGAGCGCCGCACAGCTCGCTCCCAACCCGTCCTGACCCAGACCTAACCCCACACCCAACCCGGCAAGAGCCGACCCGAAGGCCGGCTCTTGCGTCTCGCGGTTGGTCACCGGGGTGTTCCGCCGTGGTCGGCGACGATGGTGGAGGGCCGCTGTCTGTTCGCCGGTCGTCGACCGGACCTCCGCGGCCTGCAACGAGCACCGCACGACGTCGTCCCGGCTGCACTGCGCCGCCCGCGCCGGCGGCGTGAGCTCAGCCCGGCGGGCCGCACTCCTCGGTCGAGCTCGTCGATGCCATCGCAAGCTCCCTTCCGTGCTCGGGTCGTCGTTCCGACGTCACCCTCAACCCCTATTCTCCTCCTCCGCGTCCGATCTGCCAAGAGGCTCCACCTGGGACTTCGCGCGCATGGCGGCGGCGAGTGCGCGCAAGGCACGGCCGCGGTGGGAGATCGCGTGCTTCTCCTCTGGGCGCAGCTGCGCGAACGTGCGCCCGTCGCCCTCGTCGGGCACGAACACCGCGTCGTACCCGAAGCCACCGTCTCCTCGCGGTGCGTCGGCGATGACGCCGTCCACCGTGCCCTCGCGCCACAGCTCGCGCCCGTCCGGAAACTGCACCCACGCGACGGTGCGGAACCGCGCGCGCCGGGCGCCGCCCCGGTCCGGCAGCGCCGCCAGCTCCGAGAGGAGCTTCGCGACGTTGTCCGCGTACGTCGCTCCCTCGCCGGCATAGCGCGCCGCGTACGCGCCGGGAGCACCTCCGAGCGCGTCGACCTCGAGCCCCGTGTCGTCTGCGAGCGCCGGCATCCCGGTCGCCTTCGCGAGCGCGACAGCCTTCAGACGGGCATTCTCCACGAGCGTGGCCCCCGTCTCCTCCACCTCAGGCACGTCGGCGGGCCGCGCCATGAGCGAGATCCCACCGGCGGCCCCGAGGATCTCCTGGATCTCGGCCGCCTTGTCGGGGTTGGCGGTCGCCGCCACGAGGGTGAGCCCTCCTGGCGCCGGATCGGCCGACGCACGGCTCGCCCCAGCACCGCTCGCCGCGACACGGCTCGCCCCAGCACCGCTCGCCGCGACACGGCTCGCCGGCACACTGCTCGCCGGCACACTGCTCGCCGGCAGACCGCTCATCGGGGGGTTGGCGGCTCGGCCAAAACGGCGTCCTGCATGGCGAGGAGCCGCCCAATGCCCGCTTCGGCGAGCACCAGCAGCTCGTCGAGCTCGGACCGGCTGAACGGAAGGCCCTCGGCCGTGCCCTGCACCTCGACGAACCGCCCGGAACCGGTCATCACCACGTTCATGTCGACATCCGCGCGGGAGTCTTCGGCGTAGGGGAGGTCGAGCATGGCGACACCCTCCACGATGCCTACCGACACCGCGGCGACGGCGTCGGTCAGCGGGTGCGCACGCAGCTTCCCGGCCATGACGAACCGGGTGAACGCGTCGTGGAGCGCGAGGTACGCACCGCAAATGGACGCCGTGCGGGTGCCCCCGTCGGCCTGCAACACGTCGCAGTCCACGGTCACCTGCAGCTCCCCGAGCGCCACGAGGTCGCACACCGCGCGCAGCGACCGACCGATGAGCCGCTGGATCTCCTGCGTGCGGCCCGACTGCTTGCCTTTCGCGGCCTCGCGCGCCGCACGCTCCGCCGTCGACCCCGGGAGCATCGAGTACTCGGCGGTCACCCATCCCTTCCCGCTCCCGCGCATCCACGGGGGCACCCGGTCCTCGACCGACGCCGTGCACAAGACCTTCGTGTGCCCCATCGACACGAGCACTGAACCCGGGGCGAAGACCGTGAAGTCCCGCTGGAAGGTGACCGGGCGCAGCTCGTCGAGCGCGCGCCCGTCCGCGCGTAGCACGCTCGGCTCCGCTGCGCTGCCCCCCGTCCGCATCGTCACGTCCTCACCCCTTCGCGCTCGTCGCGCACTTCCCGCCCTCCCGGCTCCGCCAGAAGGCGCCAGGACGCGCCTGCTGCCGCAGTGACCGTACCGGGTCGAAGGGCGCGAGCTGGGATCACCACGCGAACACCCGGCCACGCGCCGCCTGGTGCACCGGTCGGCCGAAGGCCTCGTCTGCCTCCGCCGCGAGCGCGTCTTCGGCGATCGACGGGCGTCGGTGGGTGAGCACGAGCCGGCCGATGCCGGCCGCCGCGGCCATCGCCCCCGCCTGGCGTCCGCTCAGGTGACGCGCCTCGCCCTCGTGGTCGCGCGTGTAGGTCGCCTCACACAGGAACAGCCCGATGCCGGGCCCGAGCTCCTCGGGCGACCAACCCGGACCGGTGTCAGCGCTGTAGCCCAGCGAGTGCGCCCGACCCGCACCCTGCGCTCCCGCCACGTCCACGCGCACGGCAAGCGTCGGCGGTCCGTGGTCCGTCGCGCTGAACGAGCAGACCACACCGGCACCACCCCCGCGCGGCGAGATCACAACCTGCTGCGACGACTCCACCTCGTGCCAGGAGAACACGGCGTCGTCCCCGAAGTACACGCGCCTCCGGCACCCAGGCGGCGCGTAGACGGCGACGGGGGCCGCGGCCGGCTGCTCGTGGAGCCACACGGCGAAGGAGTCGGCGTCGCTCCGGTGATCCGGATGCTCGTGGGACAAGATGAGCGCGTCCACCCGAGCGGGATCTGCGACGAGCTGGAGGTTCGCGAACGTCCCGGGCCCCGAGTCGAGCCAGACGACCACCCCGGACGCCTCGATCAGGTAGCCGCTCGCCGCTCCGCCCGGCCCTGGGTAGCCGCCGTCGCAACCCAGGACGGTGAGAGTCCCACCGTCCTTCTCGGAGCCCGGCGCGCTGCCCACGGGGCCCAACGTAGGTCGGTCAGAAGTAGAGCGTCGATCTCGCACGCTCGGCGACCTCGTCGATGTCGCCGGTCCACGCACCGCTCGACAGGTACTTCCAGCCACCGTCGGCGGACACGACGACGATGGCGGCCTCCTCCCCGTCTTGCAGCTGCGTTGCGCACTTCGCCGCGCCCGCCATCGCCGCGCCGGTCGAGAGCCCGGCGAAGATCCCGACGTCCGCGAGCCGGCGCACCCACTCGATCGACTCCCTCGGGCGCACGACGATCTTGCGGTCCAGCAGTGTCGCCCCTCCGAGCTCCTCGAAGATCGGAGGGATGAACCCCTCGTCCAGGCTGCGCAGCCCGTCGACGGTCTCGCCAGCCGGCGGCTCAACCGCCCAGATCTGCACGGCAGGGTTGCACTGCTTCAGGTAACGTCCGGCGCCGAGCAACGTGCCCGACGTCCCGAGGCCCGCGACGAAGTGGGTCACTTCGGGACAGTCCCGCCAGATCTCCGGCCCGGTCCGTTCGTAGTGGGTGCGCGGGTTCGCGTGGTTCGCGTACTGGTACAGGAAGACCCACTCGGGGTGCGCGGCCGCAAGCTCGCGAGCGATGCGCACCGCGCCGTTCGAGCCCTCCTGACCGGGTGACTCGATGACCTCTGCGCCCCACACGTCGAGCAGCTGACGCCGCTCGGGAGAGACGCTCGAGGGGAGCACCACCTTCAGGTGGTACCCCTTCACCCGGCAGACGAGCGCGAGCCCGATGCCCGTATTGCCGGACGAGGGCTCGACGAGCACCTGGTCTCCGTCGCCAGGGCGAAGGAGACCGGCCTTCTCGGCGTCCTCCACCATCGCGAGAGCGACCCGGTCCTTCACGGACCCACCAGGGTTCTGGCCCTCCAGCTTGACGAAGAGACGCGCAGCCGGGTTCGGGCTGAGCTCGCTCACCTCGACGAGCGGCGTGTCTCCGATCAGCTCGAGGACGCTGCGACGCGCGACCACCGGA
>JAJYMD010000112.1 GCA_021787255.1 Actinomycetes bacterium
GTGGCCGTGACCACGGAGCACGGAGAGCAACTGGCTCGCCTCGTGGCCGTGACCACGGAGCACACGGAGCGCCTCGACCGCATAGACGAGGCTCTCGAACGCCTCGTGGCCGTGACCACGGAGCACACGGAGCGCCTCGACCGCATAGACGAGGCTCTCGAACGCCTTGTGGCCGTGACCACGGAACACAAAGTGCGTCTTGACCGGCTCGACGGCAGGTTCGCCAACTTCGAGGGCAACGACTACGAGCGATTTGTAAGAGAAAACGCTTCGTCGGTCCTTTCGCGAGTCGGGCATGGGCTGCGTCGGATCCGGGTCGTCGACAAGAGCGACCTCGCCGACCGCCTCGACGACGCGCTCGACGAAGGCCGCATCACGCAGGACGAACGCGACAGCGCCGCTCGGGCCGACGTCGTTGCGACGGCCGTTGACCGCGAGACCGGCGAGACGGTGTACGTCGTGGCCGAAGCGTCCGTGACTCTCCACGACGACGACGTTGTGCGCGCCAGGTCCAGGTCTGCGATCGTTGCGAGGGCCTTTGGTCTCGACGCCATCCCCGTCGCGGTGTGCCAGACAGCGGGTCGCGGCATCGACACCGACGAGGTCGAGATCGTCTCGTACAGGCGGAGAGTTGCGTGAGACGAGACTGTCGGCCTGCTGACCGAGCACCGTCCTCCTTGGAGTTCCAGGATCTCCAGAAATCCTCCCGAGATCCAGTGACTGAGGAGGCATTCGGACCAGCCGCCGTCCTCTAGAGGAGGTATAGGTAGGGAGAAAAGTCCAGGTCAGAGGGTCGAAGTACACACGGGCTGTGGCGCAGCTTGGTTAGCGCGCTTGACTGGGGGTCAAGAGGTCGCCGGTTCAAATCCGGCCAGCCCGACCAGAAACCAGAAATGCCCAGTTCAACGGCTCAGAAGCCGATCCGATCAGCGGTCACGGGGTCGGCTGGCCGCCAAGCTCACGAGAGTGACCGCCCGCGCCGCCAAAGGCCTCGAGGTACCCGCCTGCTGGGGAGGAACAGCTGTGGCGAGGCGCATTCCTCGTCGTGGTCCACGAGCCGAGATGCGGTAGATCTGACTCCCGCGCAGACCGCGCATCGGACCGGTCTGCGGCCGTCGCTCCGCAGAGAACGCCCGCAGGCGCGTGGGGGGCGAGCCCGTCCTGTCAGGTGGCGCTGTCGGCCTGCCGGTGCGCGCGTCCGAGGACCTCGACCCGCTCTCCGGCGAGGTCGTAGCCGACCTCGTCGTAGTGGTAGATGTCGGCGGTGATCGAGATGCGCGAGTGCCGCAGGATCCGGCTCACCACATCCATCGGGACGCCCAGGTTACGAAGGAGCGTGGCCGTCGTCTGCCGGAGATCGTGAACCGTCATCGCCGGCAGCCCCGCCCGCTCCCGGAGCGCGTGCCGGGAACGTAGCAGGTTACGGGCGTCGATCGGGTCGCCGAGCGGCGTCGTGAGCACGTTGCGCTCGTCGCGCCAGTGCTCACCAGCGACGAGGCGTTCTTCGGCCTGGCGAGCGCCGTGAAGTCGAACGCATCGACGAGGTCGACGAGGAGCACCCCCTATCCGCTCGATCGGTTCTTCGGGCTCGTGCGCACGAGCCCTTGGCCGGCGAGACGCGTGAGGGTCCCGCGGACGTGCAGCGCCCCGCATTCGAGGTCGACGTCCTCCCATCGCAGCTCTCCTCGCTCAGCGGCCCGCAGCGCCTCGTTCAGCTCCCGAAACGCTCCTGCGAGGCCCTCGGGCGCAGCTGGAGGCCGATCGGGTGGCCAGTGGCGAGCCCGGTACATCGCCTGGCGATGCGCAGGCGAGCAGTGCTCGGGCGCTGGGCCTCGGCGTCACGGGACGACCGTCTCGGCACCACACCAGCGGCACACGACCCGTCCAAGTTGCCGGTTCGGCGACCGATTACTACGCCCGACCCGTCATGACTCGGGTGGTGCCCGCTTGAGCAGGCGCCGTGGGCACAGAGCAATCCAGAGCACCCCTCGACGCCGATGCTCTCGCAGGCGCCGGCGAAGTGGCGTCTCCAGCTGATCGACCCCAGGCGCGCTCACGCTCGGAAACTTCTGCGAGCAGCGGGCAGAGGAGCTGAGCGCGCCCGAGAAGCTTGCAGCGGAGCCTTCCCGACGAGCCGTCCGGGCAAGTGAGACGCGCGCGGACACACGCTCTGGTGCTGAGCGCCGGCGCCATCACACCGGGGGCCCGCATAGGCCCACTACTGTGCTCATCGTGACGCATCCGTCTCCGGCGTTCACGAGCGACCAGGTGATGCGCCTCACCGGCGTCTCACGGCGCCGGCTCGCCTACTGGCTGGAGCGGGACATCGTGAGCGCCGACGTCGACGTGGCCCGAGGCCGAGGGCGAGTTCGGCTGTGGTCGTTCACCAACCTTGTCGAGGTCCGCGTCGCCCTGTGGCTGCGCGACCGGGTGTCCCTGCAGCTGCTGGGCAAGGTCGTCCGTGTGCTGCGTCGACGTGGCTACGCTTCCCCGCTCGCCGAGGTCCGCGTCGCGGTCCTAGAGGCCCGTCGCCGGCAGCTCCGCGTGGTCGTCCAACGCCCTGACGAGGCCTGGGAAGAGCCGCTGAGCGGCCAGCTCGTCATGGAGCTCGTCCTGCCACTCCGTCGCTTCCACGAAGAGCTGCGCGAGGCGATCGAGCACGAGCGGCGCGTGGCGCGCGTCCCCGGCAAGATCGAGCGCAAGCGAGGACGCCTCGGTTCCGAGCCGGTGTTCGCGGGCACCCGGGTGCCCGTCGCGGCTGTACAGCGCCTCCACGCTGCGGGCTGCGACACCGGGCGCATCCTCAATGCCTACCCAGGGCTCACGGTCGAAGACATCGAGGCCGCGGCCAGCGCTGCTGCAGACGGCCCAGCACGCCGCCTGCGCGCGACGCCCCAGCAGGCGGCGGGATAACTGCGGTTCTTCGTCGACCACTGCGTCCCTGGCACGGTCGCGTCCCGGCTCCGCACGGGGCGCCAACGCCACGAGGTCTGGACCGCCTATGAGGCGTCGCTCGAAGCTGCCCCCGACCGTGCGATGATCGCCTGCGCGCACAGCCTGAGGGCGGTGCTCGTCACGACGAACCGTGATTGCGCGTAGCTCGCACGCCGCTTGCGGCTCGCCCGCGTGATCTGGCTCCAGGTACGAGAGGCGGACGCGGAGACGACGATGGCGCGAGCGCTCGACTGGCTCGGGGTGCACCGCCTTCCCGACGGGATGGTGCTCCGTGTGGGAAACAACTCCGAGCCGGTCGTGCTGAGCCCGATGCCCGACGGCGGCGGCTCTTGATCCGTGCGATCCGCGCCGAGAACGCCGGCGTCTGCCGGGTCCACGGGCCAGCGGCGACCCGTCCTGTAGCCAAGTGTCGAGCGGACGCGCTCGCCGGCCGTCGACTGCCTGCGCCGACCAGCGCCGCGTGCGTCTCGTTTGACCTGTACGCGGTCACGTCGCATTGTCCCATGCGCTGCGTACGCTTCGGACGTGGCACTCGTCGGCTACGCCTGCTGTTCGACCGACCGCCAGGACCTCACTGCCCAGCGCCAGGCGCTGGAAGCCCTCGCGGTGCCGTCCGAGCGCGTGTACCTCGACCACGGGCTCACCGGTACCAGCCGGGCTCGCCCTCGCCTCGACCAGGCGCTCGCCGCGGTGCGCGAGGGCGACACGCTCATCGTCACGAAGCTCGACCGCCTCGCCCGGTCAGTTCCCGGCGCGCAGGCGATCCTCGACACACTGGCCGGACGCGGCGTCGGGCTCTCGCTCGGTGGCGCCGTGCACGACTGGGCGGACCGCTGCGGCCGAGTGAGCGATAGTGAGCACTCACGCGGTGCCCGTGGCGGCTTCCCAAGGACGCTGACTGCGTGAAGCGGGCGATCGACGACCTCGATCTCGGGCTCGTCGTCGTGGACGGCGTCGGCTACTGGGTGACCGGCGGCGGTTACACCTCGGCCGGCGCAGCGCTGACCGGCCTTGGGAGCTCCGCCGAACGCACGGGCTGCGCGATCCTCGGGCTCACACACCCCCCAAGGGAAGCGCCGACCCGGCCACCACAGCGGCCGGCGGCTCACTCCGACAGATCCGTGCTGGTGGGCTCTCGGACACGACGGTCAAACGAGCGCGACGGGACTTGAAGGTCGTCTCGAGTCCGTGACCGACCCCGCTAGCGGGCGCACGCCTCGTCGAGTGCTCGCACTCGCACGTATCCTTGGTTACCCGCGGCCTCCGTGCGCCAAATTTGGGAGCTGGCTGGCCTGCTCGTAAAGCGGGTCGAGCTGAGCTCGGAGGAGGGTGCTTTCGACGCGGGCACGGCGGTCGCCTTGCGCAGATGGGCGAGACGTGCAAACCACGCACACGCGTGAGCACCAGTCGATCACGTAAGCAGACTGTTAGCAAGCGACCTCGATACCGGTGCTGACCAAGCCGGATGCTACGCGCGCTTGATCGGCGATCGAGTCGTTCGCAACGAGACTAATATTCCGGCACGTTGCCAACGCTCGACGCGCTTCGACAGCTTTCACGATCAAATCGCGACACGAGCAAGAACGCTCCAAGGCACCGCATGTCCATTGGTCTGTCTTCCGTGAGGTCGGTGGCAGCGTGTCGGAACGGGGCCGCCATGCAGCGCGACAAGGCCAGCCACCGTCGGGGAGTCGTAGCTCTCGCAGCATCGCCTGGCCATAACATCGTAACCCTTGACAGCGGCGCGATGGCCGTGCAGAGTGTTGCCTACGTGGACAGCAGACCGAAGGTTGGGCCATGACTCGTCTTCGACTTGATCGACGGTTCTTCCTGTCGGTCTTGATTCCACTCGGTCTTCTTCTTGCAGGGTGTCTTCCCTCCACAGGACATCCGGCAAAACCAGCAGGGAACGTCGGGTCCGCCTTTCTCGTGAGGCCCATCAAACATTCCGTTCGCTATTGGGTTCGCCTCGATCGGATCATTAGCCCAGCGCGTCCAGCCACAGCGCAGTTCTTCGGTCCCACAGCGGGCACCCGGTTGGTCGCAGCCGTATTCACGATCTACGGGGCGAACCATTACTACTCTGCCGATGCCGAGAGCAATGCGACCCTGATCGGATCGGACAGCAAGACATACACAGCGTCGCTCTTCGACAACGTCACCGGATGTCCAAGCTTCGGTTCGACATTCCGCATCGCGCCCGGGCTCGCTGCGACTGGCTGCGTCGTATTCGACGTGCCGGACGACGTCGGGATCGCTCGGATCGCTTGGACGACCACAGCGACAGCTACGACGTTTGTGTGGTGGAAAGGATGACTCAGGGCGTCGGATTGACGCCCCACAGCTTCGCAGTGAAGGCGCGCTCGGGCACGGCTCGCGGTTTGGCCGACCCCGCCGAGTTACAAGCCCATCTTCGATCGCGCACTCGATCGACACATGTGCAACTTGCTCCTCGCGCTCGCGGCAGGTCATCATCCTGGTGGCCTTCAGGTGGTCCGCGCTCTGGAACACTGGAACAGTCGTACCGAGAAAAGACCCATCCCGCGGTCCTCGACATAGACGCGAAGCTGCGCCGCGTGGTCATTGTCTCGCAGCTGCAGCCGGCTGACCGAGAGCCGGTCAGCTTCACACGAACCCCGCGCCTTCGCCTGGTCCGGGAGCATGCCGCGGCTACAGGTGAGGAAGTCGAGCGCACGGCCGTGGGCGTCTATGTCGACCACTCCGCAGGCTTGCGCCCTCCGAACCGTAGTGTCGGCGACCACATGACCGAAGTCACCCCGATCGCTTTCGGAACCTCGAACACGACGCATCCGGACGCCGACTTCCCGCGAGACAGCTGGAAAGATCCGTAATCGAAGTTCGTGCATTCGGCGAACGTCGCGATCGCCGGGGTGTACGTCTCGTTGGTCGATCCGATGACGGTGACCGAGTCGTTGGCATCTCCTTTGACTTTCGAAGTACCCGTGTCCCGAATCGAAAAGAGCGTAGCGACGTAACGATCACCGGCCTTGGGAGTTGTCACTGTCGATGTGGCGGGACGTGCTGGATCGAAGGCCTTGACAAGCGTCACAGCGCAGGTCGTCCTTGTGTAGCTCACCGTCTCCGTCGTTCCCACACCCCCAGGCGATGCCGGTGGCGCTGACGCTGAAGTTGAGGGCTCGACCGTCGAGATAGCTCTTGCTTGAGATCCACCGAATGTCGTATCTCCTGCGTAGGCGGCGATGACCGTGTCCCGGCCGATCGGTGCTTTCGAGGAGGAACAAAACGCTTTTCCCGCAGAAAGATCAGTCGTGCACAGGATCAGCGTTCCGGCAGCTCCCCGCCGCTGGCTGCAGAGCCCTGCGGGAGGCAACCGAGCCGTCGGCCCCCGTCGGTAGCGAGGCACTGGGCACGCTACCCCCACTGCAGCGCGCGAACGCTCCACAGTCGGCCCTGGTAGCGAGGTGACTTTTCCACGGTGCGTGCACCACCGCGCTCACATTGGAATGATGTTGCGAGTGGGGTGCAGGGGCTTCGCCGCCACGTTGGCTCTTCTGGGAGCGGTCGTCTGCCTCGTGCTGATGACGGCGCTTGCCGGGGCATGGACGGCAGGCGCCTCACCGAGTGCCGTCGCCAGAGCGCATGCAGGGTCGCACGTCGAGAAGAGCTCCCAGGTCTATCCGGGCGGGGGCATCTTCCAGTACGGCAACGCGGTGCAGCACGACCCTCCGGTACCGACGCAAGGCTCGCCCGTGGTCGCGATGGTCGCCGTGCCCAGCGGCTCCATCACGGAGACGCCAGCGACACCGACCCCGGCGACGACAGTGCCTGCGACAGCGACACCAGCCCCCGCCACCACAGCGACACCGACCCCGGCGACGACAGTGCCTGCGACAGCGACATCCGCCACGACAGTGCCTGCGACAGGGACACCGGCCCCCGCCACCACAGCCGGTGGTGCTGCGAGCAGTTCGAGCAGCTCGAGCTTGGGCGCTGGCGGGTCCGCTCCAGGGGCGTCACCCGGCACCGGAAGCTCGGATGCGAAGAGCCTGGGCACGGAAAGCGCAGGCACCCGGAGCCCGGGCACCGTGAGCCTCGGCACGGGAAGTTCGGGTGCGAGGAGCTTGGGCACGGAAAGCCCGGGCTCGGGGAAGCTGGCCTCGTCGGCAGCTCCGGCCTCGCACGGCTTCTGGCTCGCGTCGGCGGACGGCGAGGTGACGCCCATCGACGGCGCGCCCTACTTCGGCTCCGTCCCCGGCCTTCGGCTGTACGCCCCGATCGTCGGCATGGCGGCCACCCCTGGCGGCAAGGGCTACTGGCTCGTCGCGATGGACGGCGCGGTGTTCCCGTTCGGCGACGCCGTCTACTACGGATCGTTGGTCAACAAGCACCTCGCCGATCCGGTCGTCGGCATGGCGGCCACCCCTGGCGGCAAGGGCTACTGGCTCGTCCTGGCCAATGGCGGAGTCTTCTCGTTCGGCAACGCGAGGTTCTACGGCTCGATGGCCGGGCACCACCTGAACGAGCCGGTCGTGGGGATGGCCGCCACGCCCAGCGGGAAGGGCTACTGGCTCGTCGCGGCAGACGGCGGGGTCTTCTCGTTCGGCAACGCGAGGTTCTACGGCTCCCTTGGCGACAAGCCACTGCAGGCGACCGTCGCCGGCATGGCGGCAACACCCCGGGGGACCGGCTACTGGCTGCTCGAGTCGAACGGCACCGTCTTCCACTTCGGGACGGCGCGGTTCTTCGGAGAGCCACCAGGGGCCCCTGCAGCGTCGCCGTTCAAGACAATTGTGCCGACCGCGAACGGGCAGGGGTACTCGCTCCTCGAGCCCGATGGCTTCAGCTACACCTTCGCGAACCCCACATCACGAGGCGGGTATCCCGCGATCGTCGAGGCCGCGGCGTCGCAGATCCACCCCGATCCCGACAGAGGCTACTTCTGCAACCCCTATGGCCCCTGCGAGCCGTGGTGCGCGCTGTTCGCGACCTGGGCGTGGCAGCGGGGAGGCATCCATGTCCCCTCGTACGCAATGGTCGGCGACATCTACTACTGGGCCGAGAAGCACGGCCGCGTGCTGCCGCCCACTGCACGCCCGGTGCGAGGCGACGCCGTCCTCTACGGCACGGGGCCGCAGGACGCGACAACCGCCGTACACACCGGCATCGTCGCCCAGGTGTGGCCGGACGGCGCGATCGTCACGATCGAAGGCGACGCCGGACCTGGGGTGACAGGCCATCTCGCCGTCGTGGTGAATGGCCCCTTCTTGCCGGCGGACTCCACTGCGTTCGCCAACTACCCGGTCTTCGCCTTCGCCCAGCCTTGAGCGAAGCACAAGACCTGAGGCGACCCCCACCTTGCGGGCGCGCCCCGTGAGGCGCCACCAGGGATCACCCCGGCTCACAGCGCACGGCTACCACCCCGGCTCAGCGCACGGGCTACCGCCCGGCTCACAGCGCACCGGCTACCGCACCGGCTCAGCGCACGGCTACCACCCCGGCTCAGCGCACGGGCTACCACCCCGGCTCAGCGCACGGGCTACCGCCCGGCTCGCGACGGCGACCCGAACCGGGACGGAGCCCGGCTCGGGTCGCCCTGGCCGCAGTCTCACGGTGCCTCACGAAGCAAGAGGCGCCAAGACCACGCTCTGGGGGTCACAAGACCACGCTCTGGGGGCCAGCAGATCTTGGATGCCTGCAGCAGCTCTCGGGTGCCTGGGAGCCGACAGGCCTCGGGCAGCGTCAGGACGCGCGCCGGATGGTCTCCACCTTGCTCAGCTCTTGGTGCTCGAGCTGGTCGGCCTGGTCGTCGAACTTGCGGTGCAGGCCCGTGAAGAACCGGACGATCGCGTAGAGCACCAGCGCCGTACCGCCGAGAGCGACGCCGGAAAGGGTCACGCCTACCCAGGCGTAGCGCAGGTGGCCGACGTTCCACCCAGACCACATGTTCAGGTTCGCGAGCCAGGCGAGGGCGACGCCCCAGCCAACGGCGAGGGCTGCCCGGATGTCCGCCAGCCGACGCGTCACACGCTCCCCCATGACGGTGATTCCCATGACGGCAAGTGCGAAGAAAAAGAAGACGGCGAAGTAATGCATCTCCGACCTCCATGTCATGTGTCTCGGGCACCTTTCGGTGTCATCAGTCGACAACAGCAGCCCGCCGCTCGGGATTCCCAGCAGTCCTCATGGAAAGCAGGGTTCCATTTCTGGCCACCCGGTTCCAAACAAACGTTTCATTGAGCGAAGGATCGGCCGTGTTGGCCCCCTACGGTGCGGCGCCGCTCGCCGACGATCCACAGCTTGTTCCCATTGCGTTGCACAGGGCGTAGCTGCGACGGTAGGCACATGGCCGGCCTCGCCACCTCCGCCGCCCCCCGGAACGGCCCGTTGGCGGCGCACCTCGCCGCCTATGCGCACCTCGTCGAGCGGCTCTCCGCCGGCGAGGCGGCCGACGACGCCGTGTCGCGCCTGGTCGACGCCGCGGCCGCGATCTGGGCGCGCCCGGGGTTCGACACCTTCGTCTCGATCGGGCACCTGCGCTTCGAGCCGTTCGACTACCAGCTGCAGACCGCGGAGACCGTCCTGCGCCGGATGCGCGGCCGGGCGATCCTCGCCGACGAGGTGGGATTGGGCAAGACGATCGAAGCCGGGCTGGTGCTGAGCGAGCTACGCCTTCGGGGACTTGCCCGCCACGTCCTCGTCGTGTGCCCGTCGGGGCTCGTCCACCAGTGGCGCGAGGAGCTCGAGCGCAAGTTCGCGCTCACCACGCACCTGGTCGGTAGCGATCGTCCCGCCTCCCCCACCCTTGCCGCAGGCTCCCCCGCCGTCGCGGCCAGCCCTCCCGTCGCGATCGTCTCCCTCGCCCTGGCGAGACGGTCCCCAACCCGCGAGCGCCTCGTCGAGCAGGCCTGGGACCTCGTGATCGTGGACGAGGCGCACCGGGTGAAGAACCCCTCGACCGCCTCCTCGCGGCTCGTGCGTGACTTGCGCAGCCGCCACCTCCTGCTCCTTACGGCTACGCCCGTGGAGAACCGGCTCGCGGACCTGTTCAACCTCACGAGCCTCGTCGCCCCGGGCGTGCTCGGGACGGCAAAGCAGTTCCGAGCTCGCCATGGCGCGGACACGACGGCGGCACCCCGGGACCTCTCCGCTCTGCGGGCCCGGGTGAGCGAGGTGATGGTCCGTCACCGCCGCAGCCAGGTCGCGCTGATGCTGCCGCGGCGTCTTGCGGAGACCCTCGTCGTGACCCCGTCGGGCGACGAGGCGGAGCTCTACGCAGCGGTCGCCGAACGCGTGCGGACCGAGGGTCGGGACGCCCACCCGACGAGGGCCATGGCGCTGCGCTCGGCGCTGCGCCTCGCCGGCTCGTGCCCCGCCGCAGTCTCCGGCGTCGCCGAGAAGCTCGGGTGGGACGAGCTCACCCGGCGCCTCCCGATCCTGCTGGCGAGCCCGCACCTCCCGGCCAAGTCCGAAGCGCTCCTTCGCGTGCTCTCCCGCCTCGGCGCCCTCGACTTGGGCTCCGAAAGCGGACCGGGATCGGAAAGGACCGAGCTGGGTGCCGAAGGGCCGGCGAGGACGAGGGGACCTGCGGCAAGGACCCAGGGCGGCGCCGAAGGGCCGGCGAGGACGAGGGGACCTGCGGCAATGACCACCGGCGGCGGCGCGCCGCCCGCCGCGGCGCCCGCAGTGAAGCCCGCCGCGGAGAAGGTGCTCGTGTTCGTCGCCTTCCGGCGGACCCAGGAGCATCTCGCCGACGTCCTCTCCAGCGCTGGCGTTCCCCACGCCCTCTACCACGGCACCCTCACGCGCCGGGAGAAAGAGGCCGCGATCGAGGCGTTCCGCACCGACGTCCCGGTGCTCGTGTCCACCGAGGCCGGAGGCGAAGGCCGGAACCTGCAGTTCTGCCACCAGATGGTGAACTTCGACCTGCCGTGGAACCCGATGGAGATCGAGCAGCGCCTGGGGCGGCTGCACCGGATCGGCCAGGAGCACGACGTGACGGTCGTGAACCTCGTCGCGAAGGGCACCGTCGAAGAGCGCGTGCTCTCCGTGCTCGAGTCGAAGATCAACCTCTTCGAGCTCGTGGTCGGGGAGCTCGACATGATCCTCGGTAGGATCGAGGACGACTACGACCTCGAGCGGATCGTGTTCGACGCGCACGTGCACAGCCGCGACATGGACGAGCTCGGTGCCCGCCTCGACGAGGTCGGCGAACGTCTCGCCGCAGCGCGGCTCGAGCACCGCCTGAGCCGTGAGCGCAACGATGCGCTCGTCGCCGAAGCCCCAGAGACCGCCGGGCGCGCGGAGCACCGCGCATGAGCACCGAACCGGCGCTGCAGTTCCTCGTCGAGCTGGTCGAGCACGAGGGAGGGGCGGCGGAGCATCGCGCCGAGAGCGTGCTCCTGCTCGTCGATGCCGACCTGCGAGATCCTCTGGGCCTCCCCGAGGAGCTCACGGTCACCGACGATCCCGAGGTCGCCGCCGAAGAGGGGAGCCTGCTCGCGGTCCCGGGCCAGCCCGTCGTCTCGGACGCGGCGGAGATGGTGCTGCGGCGCGGCGACGCCGGCTGGCGCCGGCTCGACCGGCCCGCTGCTCCCGCGCCGGCACGCGACCGCCTCCAGGTGGCGGCACGCGAGCAGTTCGACGTCGACCACGGCCGCATCGACGTCGAAGGCCAGCCCACCTCGTGCTGGGTCCCCGTCCTCCACGCGGTCGCGCTCTTGGAGGTGCGCG
>JAJYMD010000457.1 GCA_021787255.1 Actinomycetes bacterium
TGTTCGCCTGTGCGAGCATGCGGCCGGAGGCGTCGAAGACCGCCGTCGAGTAGTCCCCGCCTTCGCGGACCTGGTCGGAGTAGGCGCAGCGCTGCTGGGCCTCCGCCATCTCCTCGGCGATCCCGGCCAGCCGCCCCCAGACGACTGCGACGGTGAGCGGGTCGACCCCGGGTGCTGGGGGTCCTGCCGGTGTGGCGCGTTCGCTCATCTCGTCATCTCGCCTCGCCGATGTGCACGACGAGCGTGCCGTCGTCGCAGACCTCGACCGTGTCGCCGGGGAGCACCACGGTCGTCGTCGTCGTCTCGGCCACGAGGCACGGCCCGGCGAGCACGTCCCTCGGCCGCAGCTCCGAGCGGCGGTGCACGTCGACCTCGACCAGCCCGGTCTCCGGGAAGAACACACTGCGCCGGGCCGGGACGCTCGGGCTCGCACGTTCTGGCCACGCAGGGGTGGCCGCACTCGTGGCTCGGCGTCTCGTGCATGCGAGGTGCCAGGTCACGACCTCGACGGGGTGGTCGGGCTCGGCGTAGCCGTAGGCCTTCCGGTAGCGCTCGCAGAACGCCTCCGCGAGGTGGGAGGGGTCCGCCTGCGAGGCGTCGACCGGGACGAGCAGCTCGTAGCCCTGGCCGACGTAGCGCATCCCGAGCCTCCAGACGACCCCGAGGTCTTCGCCGGCGCCGAAGGCGCTCGCGTCCTCGAGGAGGTCGCGCGCGACCTCCCTGCAGCGCTTCGCGGCATCCTCTTCGTCGAGCCGCACGCGAGCGGTGCGGCTGAGCTCGACCGAGGCGGAGGCCTCGAGGAGGCCGCGCGCAGAACCGCCGCTCGCCGCTCGGGGGACGAGCGCGACCCTGGCCCCGAGCGCACGCGCGAGGCGCGCTCCGTGCACCGGGCCGCCGCCGCCCAGGCACACGAGCGCGTGGGTGCGCGGGTCGAAGCCCCGGTCGATCGACACGAGCCGGATCGCGTGCTCCATGTCCAAGGTCGCGACCTCGTGGACCCCCCACGCGGCACGCAGCCTCTCGACGCCGAGCGCGCCGGCGAGACCGTCGATCGCACGCTCGGCGGCGGCGACATCGAGGAAGATCCCCCCTGAGAAGCTCGACGGGTCGCAGTAGCCGAGCAAAAGGTTTGCGTCGGTCACCGTCGGCTGCTCGCCTCCCCGCGCGTAGCAGGCGGGGCCGGGGTCGGCTCCCGCGCTCTTCGGCCCCACGCGCAGGGTTCCCTCCCGCACCTCGGCGATGCTCCCGCCTCCGGTGCCGACCTCCACGAGGTCGAGCGCGGCGATGTCGACCGGCAGCCCGCTGCCGCGGCGGTTGCCGACGCGTTGCAGCTCGAAGTAGGTGCTCGTCGCCGGCGCGCCGGCGTTCACGACGGCCGCCTTCGCGGTCGTGCCGCCCATGTCGAAGGAGATGACGTCGTCGTAGCCGAGGGCGGCGCCGAAACGGGCCGCGCCCACGACGCCTGCGGCCGGGCCCGACTCGAGCGTGCGGACGGGTCGCTCGAGCGCCTGGTCCATGGAGGCGAGCCCGCCGCTCGACTGCATGATCCAGATCGGCGCCCCGATCCCGACGGATGGCAGCTTCGCGGCGAGCTCCCCCAGGTGCTCGGAGACTGCGCGGGCGATGTAGGAGTTCACGACCGCGGTGCTCGCGCGCTCGTACTCACGAGCCTCGAGCGACACGTCGCTCGAGATGGTGACGACGACGCCCGGGAGCTCTTCTTGGAGGACCGTGCCGGCTCTTCGCTCGTGGTCTGGGTTCGCGTAGGAGTGCAGGAAGCAGATCGCGACGGCCTCGGCGCCCGAGCTTCGGATCTTTCGGGCGATCGAGCTCAGCTCCGCCTCTGTGAGCGGGTCGAGGACCGAGCCGTCGGGGAGCAGCCGCTCTGGCACCTCGAAGCTGAGCGCGCGCCCGACGAGCGGTGCGGGCTTGTCGAGCTGGACGTCGTACATGCTCCAGCGCAACGCGCGCTGGATCTGCAGGATGTCGCGGAACCCGCGCGTGGCGACGAAAGCGGTGAGGGGCCCCGAGCGCTCGAGCACGGTGTTCGAGCCGCGGGTCGTCGCGTGCACGACCTCTCGGACCTCGCCGCCCGAGACGCCCGCGCGCTCGAGCAGCGTCTCGACGCCCGAGACGATCGCGCCGACGAGGTCGGCCGGTTCGGCCAGGACCTTCTCGAAGAGAAGGTCCTGGGCCTCGGTCTCCAAGACCAGGTCGACGAAGGTGCCCCCGACGTCGATCCCGAGCCGGGCACCCTCTGAGCCAACGGTGCCGTCGTGTGCCGAGGTGGTCATCGGGGGATCCCGAGCTCTCCGAGGATCTGCTCGCGCAGACGGAACTTCTGGATCTTCGTCGAGGACATCGGCCAGCTCGTCACGAAGCGGACGTGGCGGGGGATCTTGAACGACGCGATCTTGCCCCGGCAGTGCGCGATCACCTCTTCTTCTGCGAGGGTCGCGCCGGGCACGAGCTCGACGAAGGCGACCGGGACCTCGACCAGTCGCTCGTCGGGGATGCCGACGACCTGGCTCAGCTTGATGGCAGGGTGCGTCTCGAGGAAGGCCTCCACCTCGAGCGCCGACACGCTCTCGCCGCCCACCTTGAGCACGTCTCGGAGGCGGCCGTAAAAGGAGATCTGCCCGTCCTCGTCGATCGAGCAACGGTCGCCGGTGTGGAAGAAACCCTCGGGGTCCATGCTGGCCGCGGTCTGCTCGGGGTGGTTGTAGTAGCCGGCGAACAGGCTCCGGCCCCGGACGACGAGCTCCCCTTGCTCCCCGGGCGCAAGGCGCGCGCCGCTCTTCGGATCGACGACCGCCGCCTGCCAGCCCGCCATGACCGGTCCGCACGCCCGCATCCTGGTCTCGTAGGGGTCGTCCAGCCGGGAGTACGAGAGGGTGCCGCACACCTCGGTCATGCCGTAGGCGTTCACGAGCACGGCGGGTGCGAACACCCCCTGGACGTGCTCCTGGGTGCTCTCGGGGCTCACGTTGCAGATCGCCCGCACGTCCCTACGGTCGTAGGAGACGAAGTCCTGGTGCTGCATGAAGGTGAGGGTGACGGTCGGGAACAACGGGTAGAGCAGCGTCGGGCGGTGCGCCTTGCACAGCGCGATCGCCTCTTGCGGCTCGAAGCGGGGCTGGCTGACGAAGGTGCCGCCCCTGCAGAAGAGCGCCGACATGACGAGCAGCGCGGCCACGTGGGTCATCGGGAGCGGGCTCCAGCACCGGTCGTCAGCGGTGATCTCGAAGCGCTCCGCCGTGGCGAGGGCGTTCGCCACCAGCGCATCGTTCGTGAGCACGCAGCCCTTGGCCGCCGACGTGGTGCCAGAGGTGTACATGACGAGCAGCGGTGTCTCGGGTCCGGGCGCGCCGGCGCGCGCGTCGGGGGCCCCGAGCGCGAGCCGCTCGAGGTCCGCCTCGCCGAGCATCCCGGTGCCCGAGGTCGCGCTGAGCACGACGACGTGGCGAAGACGGGGGAACCTCTCCAGGCTCAGGGGCCTGGAAGGGTCGGCCGTCTCCAGGCCGTCGAGTGCCTCGATCACCACCTGACGCAGCGGGAGGCGCTCTGTGACCTCGCCGGTCGTGATCAGCACCCGCAGGTCGCCGTCGCGACAGACGTGGGCGACCTCGGAGGTCTTGTAGCGCGTGTTGACCGGGACCACGACGGCCCCCAGCCGCGCGGCTGCGAGGAACAGCTCGACGAGCTCCGGCGAGTTCGGCAGCATCAGGCCGATCGTGTCTCCCCTCTCCACGCCGAGCGCCTGCAGCTGCCTGGTGCGCCGGCCTGCTCTCTTCCAGAGCTCTTGGTAGCTGAGATGCGTGCCGGGGAAGACGAGGGCGGGATGGTCCGGTCGTGAAGCCGCTGCCGCATGGAACATCTCGGCGTACGCGCTCGAGCGTGAACGGTCGGCTGTTCCCGCCTGTGGGCTTGTGCGGACAGCCGGGCCCGTTCGGAGGGGTCGAGCTGTCGCGAGGGGCCGAGCCCGGGTCTCGGTGACGGTCGCCTCCGTTCCTCGCCGATGCGGAGACGAGCCCGCCTGGTGCAGGCCACCATCCACCATCAGTGCCCGCCGGCGTCCACGCCTCGAAGGAACGTTGAGACCGCTGCGGCGAACGCAGCCGGCAGCTGGTCGGGAAGGGGGACCATCCCTGTGGCGATCTCCACGAGCTCCGCAGCGGGAAGCATCTCACGCCAGCGCGCGAGCATGGGGTACGCGAAGGGATCCGCGGTGCCGGCGAGGACCAGCGTCGGAGTGCCCGCCTCGCGCAACCGTTCTGCTCGTGTCGACGTGTCGTACCGGCTGCACGCGCGGTGGCCCTCCTCCACGCGGTCTCCCACCTTCAAGGCGTCGGTCACGAAGCGGTGCAGCAGGTCTGGACGGTCCGGGGGGTAGAACCCCGAGCGGCGCGACCACAGCTCGGTCAGGTGGCTTCCGTCCGGGCGCTCCTGGACCTCGTCGACCCCGCGGCGGCCCAGCGCCGCGGCACGTTCCTCCGGGGTCTCGAGTGGCGCCGAGGAGAGCACGACCGCCCGCACCTCGGTCGGAGCCTGCACCGCGACCTCCAGCACCACCAACGCGCCGGTGTGATGGCCCACGAGCGCGACCCGTTCGAGGCCGAGCGCCTCGATCAACAAGGTGAGCCCCTCGGCGTAGTGCTCGATCGAGTCCCCGGCACCGGGGTCCAGGTCGGAGGCGCCGAAGCCGGCGGTGTCTGCGGCGACCGTGTCGAACTCGCGCCCGAGGAGCGGCAGGACGTCGCGGTACTCGTCCCATGAGCGCGGGGTCTGGTGCGCGAGGACCACCGGGGGACCCGCGCCCTCGCCGCAGCGCGCGTAGTGCAGCTGCCCCCACGGCACGTCGACGTAGCCACGCCGGATCGTCGGCGAACGAACGGCACCTTCCGGGCTCACAGGCCTCCTCACTCCCAGCGGCCTCGTCGGCCGAGCACCACTACCTACGATATTTGATCAGACCAATGCCAATTCGACCTGCGCTGCCGGCGACGGCTCAGAGCCGAAGGCGGTCGGCTTCCTTCTCCCTGTCCCACGTCCTGCTCGACACCCCTCGCGCGCGCAGCACGAACTTCTGCACCTTGCCGTTCGAGGTGACGGGCAGCTCCTCGACGAGCTCGACATAGCGGGGCACGGCGAAGTGCGCGAGCCGCGTGCTGCAGTGGTCGACGAGCTGTGCAGGGGTGGGCGAAGAGCCGCTCGAAGGGACGACGAAAGCCATCACCTCGTCCTCGCCCAGCTCCGAGGGTACGGGCACGACCGCCGCGGCGGCGACGCCGGGATGGCTGATGAGGGCCTGCTCGACCTCCCAGCTGGAGATGTTCTCGCCTCGCCGGCGGATCGCGTCCTTCAGACGGTCGACGAAGCGGTACCAGCCGCGGCTGTCACGGACCACGCGGTCGCCGGTGTGCAGCCAGAGGTTGGAGAAGCACGCCACCGTGGCCTCCGGCATGCGCCAGTACCCGGTCGTGAAGGCGAAGGGCTCGTCGGCGCGCACCACGAGCTCGCCGGGCGTGCCGTCGGGCACCTCGACGTCGTGCTCGTCGACCACTCGGGCGTGGAACCCCGTCATCACCCTGCCCATCATCCCCGGTCGCTGCCTCCCGCCGCGGGGCCCGATCACGAGGTTGGTCTCGGTCATGCCGTGACCCTCGACGATCTCTATGCCGAAGCGCTCCTTGCAGACGCGCCAGAGCGAGGCCGGCGTCGCGGGTGCGAGCGCGACGCGCGCGCGATGGGCGCGCTCGGCCGGCGTCGGCTCGCGCGCGCACAGGATGGAGACCATGGTCCCGAGCAGGTAGGTGACGGTCGCCTCGCTCTCGCGCAGGTCGTCCCAGAAGCGCGACGCCGAGAACCGGCGTCCGACGACGAGCCGGGCGTCGTTCACCAGCGCCTGGAGGAACGCGTTGAGCGCGTTGGTGTGGAACATCGGAAGGCACGTGTACAGCACGTCGCCCTCGTGCACGCCGAGCGCTGCGCCGGAATTGACGCCCCACCAGTAGAACTGGGCATGCGGGCAGCACACGCCCTTGGAAGGACCGGTCGTGCCAGAGGTGTAGAGCAGCGCGAGCGTGTCACCGGGGCGCACCGACGCCGGCGCGAGGGCGTCGCCCTCCTCTGGGAACTGCTCGATCCTTCGACCCCGCCAGGTCTCCGGGTGCTCCCCGAAGCCCCACAGCCGCTCCACGGAGCCGGGGAGCTCCTCGATGGTGTCGAGACGGTCGAACAGCGCCGGCTCGGCTGCGAGCACTCTTGGTTCCGCGTCGTCGAGGATGTGGGCCAGCTGCGGCCCCCTCACCGAGACGTTGATCGGGACGAGGATCGCCCCGAGCCACCCGCACGCGGCGAAGGCATCGAGCACCTCGACGCGGTTCTCGCTGAGCAGCGCGACGCGGTCCCCGGCGCGGACACCCTGCTCGGCGAAGGCGCCGGCGAGGCGCGCCGCCCGTTCGGCCATCGACGAGGCCGAGCGGCCGAACGGACCGATCTCGAGCAGCGCATCGTCGCCGCTCGATGCGGCGCGCCGGGCCAGCAGCTCCGGAAGGGTCCGTCGAGACGGGGCCACCTCCACGTCAGACGCTCACCTGCTCCGTGCCAGCCGAGGCGGCTCAGCGGCCGACCGGTCGCGTGTCGGCCGGCGGTGTGGCCACTGCCGGGACCGGCTCTTTTGCGAGCGCCGGCGCGCCCGCCTGCCCGGAGAGTGGCCCGGTCCCTTCCGCTGCTGTGGACTCTCTGGTGAAGCGCTTGCGGGTCCGAGCCTTCTGGAACTGGTCCAGGCCGACGGCGGCGATCAGCACGATGCCGGTGACGACGCCGGACCAGAAGTCCGAGACCCCGACGACGCCGAGGCCGTTCTCGAGGGCGCCGATGAGCAGCACACCGAGGACGGTGCCGAAGATGCCCCCTTCTCCGCCCGAGAAGCTCGTCCCGCCCAGAAGGACGGCGGCGCCCGCGATCAGGTTGATCGTGGCACCGACTGTGGGGGAGGCAGCCGCCAGCCGCCCGGCGTCCACGATCCCGGCCATCCCGGCGAACAGCGCGCACGTCCCGTAGGTGAGCATCGTGATCAAGCTGACCCGGATGCCGGCGATCCTGGCGGCCTCCCGGTTCCCGCCGACCGCGTAGACGGCCCGCCCGACGCGGGTGAAGCGCAGGACCACGCCGGAGATCGCGACGGCGCCGATCATGAACCAGATCGGCACGCCGATGCCGAGCGGTTTGACGCTGCCGATCGCGGTCACGAGGTGCCACTTGGACAGCGACAGGGTGTTCCCATTCGTGGCCACGTAGACGAGGCCCTGGACGGCCGTCATGGTGCCGAGCGTCACCACGAGGAAGTTCAACCGGACGTAACCGATCAGGAAGCCGTTGACCAAGGCGCCGAACAGCCCTGCGCACACGACGGCGATCACGATGGCGAGGAGCTGAGGAACGCCGATCGCGAGAAGCCCCGCGAGCAGCACCCCCGTGCCTTCCATCACCGAGCCGACCGACAGGTCGAAGCCGCTCCCGATCATCGCGAAGGTCATCCCTGCGGCGACGAGCATGAGGTCGCTGTTCGAGGTGAGGATGTTTGTGATGTTGACCGCGTGGATGAAGAACGGGTGCAACGAGGTGAACACGATGACGATCCCGACCAGGGCCCCGCCCACCCCGACGTAGCGCCGGCCCCTCTTCAGCCAACCGACGGGGTCCCGTCGCGCTCCGACGTCGATGTCGGGCTGCAGCAGCAGGTCGCGCACGAGCCCGCTCGCTGCTCCTTGGTCAGAGGCGACTCCCCTCATCTACCCCTCCGCAAGTGTCGAGCCGCGGCCCGCGAGGCGGATCAAGTCCTTCTCGGCGAGCGTGCCTGCCGGCCGGTCCGCGACGGTGTGGCCGCGGTACAGCACGATGATCCGGTCGCACCAGTCGATGAGGTCCTTGAACTCGCTCGAGTAGACGACCGCTGCTCTGTCTCCTCGTGCGAACTCGCGCACCGCCCGGAAGATGTCGATCTTCGCACCGACGTCCACCCCGCGGGTCGGCTCGCTGAGCAGGAGCAGTCGCGGATCGCGCGCCAGCAGTCGCGCCATCACCAGCTTCTGCTGGTTGCCGCCCGACAGTGCCGCGGCTGGCGCGTCGAGCCCCGGCATGCGCACCGAGAAGCGGCGGGCCAGCGCTGCCGCCTCGCGCCGCTGGCGACGCAGCCCGACGAACGGGGGCCACAAGGAGCTCAGCTCCGGCAGGTGCATGTTCTCCGACACGCTGAGCAAAGGCACCAGCGCCTCGAGCCGGCGGTCCCGAGGCAGGTACCCGACCCCCCGGGACATGGTCGCCCGGACCGAGCCGAGGGGAAGGGGCTCACCTCCGAGCAGCACCCTCCCCCGAGGGTCGGTGCCGATGCCCGCCAGCGCTGCGAGCAGCTCGGCGGCTCCCGATCCCTCGAGGCCGGCCACCCCGACCACCTCGCCGTGACCCACCGAGAGCGACGCGCTGCGCAGCGAGGGCAGCATCTGCAGCCCTTCGACGTAGAGGAGGGGGGTGGAGCCCGGAGACCCGGTCGCGCCGCTGGTGCTCGAGGACTGGTGCAGCTGTCGTCCGACCATGATCTCGGCGATCTGGTCGGTGTGGACGTCGGCGACGTCCATCGCCGCCACCACCCGGCCGTCGCGAATGACCGTCACCCTGTCGGCAACCTGCTCCAGCTCGGCGAGCCGTTGGGTGACGTAGGCCATCGCGATGCCCTGCTGGCGGAGCTGGCGGAGGACCGCGAAGAGGCGGTTGGCCTGGTCGAGCGAGAGCGAAGAGGTCGGCTCGTCGAGCAAGAGGATCCGCTGGCCCCTGGCGAGCGCCCTCGCAATGGCCACCAGCTGGCGCTCGTCGGCGGCCAGCGTGCTCACGTCCCGGCTGACGTCGAGGTCGTGCGCGCCGAGGACGGTGAGCGCGGCCCTGGCGAGCCGACGGCACGCTCTCCAGTCGACGCCGAGCTTGCCCACAGGGAGGGTGCCGAGCGAGATGTTCTCCGCCACCGTGAGCGACCGGACGAGCGGAACCTCCTGGGGGATCAAGGCGATGCCCGCCCGGAGGGCGTCGGTCGGCTGGTGGAAGCGCACGGCCCGGCCGTCGACCGAGATCGAGCCGCGGTCCGGTCGGATCTCGCCGGAGGCCACCTTCAGCAGGGTCGACTTGCCCGAGCCGTTCTCGCCGATGAGCGCGTGGACCTCACCTGGCCGGCAGGTGAACGACACGCCTCTGAGCGCGGGCGTCCCTCCGTACCACTTCTCGATCGAGGTGAGGGAGAGGAGCGCCGGGAGCGTGGTCGCGGTCGCATCGCCGATGCCGTTCCCGATCGGGGTCTCCAGGGGATCTCCCGCCGGTTCCCGGCGCTCCTCCTCCATCAGGTGTCGAGCCTGCTCCTCACGACGAGGACGGTGCGTACTCGCCCGTGATCTTGCCACTGGCGATCTCCTTGACCGCATCTGTCCAGCTGATGCGCTTGCCGATCGTGTGCCTTGTGTAGAGCGCCACGGGCACTGTGGCGATGACCGGGACGTGCGCTGTCTTCTTCAGCAGCCGGTACATCACGTTCATCGCCGTCGCCCCCTCTGTCCACGGCCGAATTGTGGAGAGGACTGTGATCTCGCCGTCCTTGACCGCTGTGACCGCTGTGGGGTCCCCGTTGCGGCCGAAGATGATCGGGTGCTTGAAGTGGCTCTCCTTGGCGGCGATCGCGGCGCCCTCGGCCGTGTAATCGTTGTAGCAGAGCACCCCTTTGATCTTGCTGCCCCATCGCGTCATCGCCTCGTCCATCGCCTTGATGCCGCCGGCTTCGTTTGTGGTCGTGTTGAATTCCTGGCCGAGCAGGTGCATCTTCGGGTGGCCCTTCAGCGCGTTGTCGATCTCCAGCTGCAGCTGGTACCTCACGCCGGGTACAGGGATGGCGATGTTCAGGGCGACGAAGTCTCCGCTGTCGTGCATCGCCTTGGCGAAGGCCGCACCCTCCAGCCTGCCGTTCGGGACGGCGCCCTGGGTCACGACCGCGTTGAACTGGGTGGGCGAGGCCTTGTAGGTCAGCGCTGTGCCCTTCAGGGTTCCGAGCCCGACCACGTCGATGCCGGCCTTTCGGGCGTCGGCCACGGCGGGGAGGACCGCTGTTGTGCTGAGGGGGAAGGTGATGATGCCGTTGACGTGCTCGCCGATCAGGGTCTTGATGTCCGAGACCTGCTTGCTCACTGTGAGCTGGTCGTCCAGCTCGACGACCTTCACTCCGAGACGCTTGCCCCTGGCTGTGATCGACTTCCCGATGGTGTCGAGGACTTCCACCGCGGCGGTCGGGTTCGTGAAGCCCACCACGAGCTGCTTCGCCGCGGGACTGCCTCGCCGTAAGGCGTGGGAGGTGGCTGCCGACGCATTGGCGGCTGCACCGGAGACTGCCAGCGCCACGGCGACCGAGGCCGCCGACGCCGTTGCCGCGACCAGCTTCCATCTGCTGCCTGCGGATCGCTTCATGGATCGCTTCATGAGTACCCCCTTCCGTTGGACGATCAAATATCAACGGCGTGACGAAGCTTGTCAAGTCGATTTCTCTCACGAAGGGTCCCGACCCCCGGGCGAGGACGCCCGGTCCCGCGTGGTCGTGATCCTGGATCCCCGGAGCGAGGATGTGAGATCATTGATCAACGGCTCGTTGATCAGCGGCTCGCTGGTCAAGGGCCCGTCGATCGAGGCCGAGGGGGTCTCAGGGACCAACAGCTCAAGGCCGAGGAGGAAAGGGCGTGGCTGTACGACCTGACGGGAACGCGTCGATCAAGCGCAGGCTGTCCGGCGACTGGAGCGCGACCCAGGTCGGAGGCGCAGTCCCTGCCCACCGGACCCTCGCCGAGAAGGCGTTCATCTCCCTGCACGACGCGATCCTCACGGGCACGCTCCGCCCGGGGGAGCGGATCCCCATCGAGGACCTGGCCAGCGCGCTCGAGCTGAGCCCGATGCCGGTGAGGGAGGCCATCCGCCGTCTCGACGCGCTGGGGCTGGTCGAGAACATCCCGCACAAGGGGGCACGGGTCACCGAGCTGTCGATCGAGGACCTGAGGGAGATCTACGAGGCGAGGCTCTCGCTGGAGCCGCTCGCCATCGCGCGGGCGGCGCAGCTCTTCACGCCCGAGGACGAGGCTCGGGCGAAGGAGCTGCTCGCGTTCATGAAGTCCAAGGAGGCGTCCCCGGCGGCCCTCTGGAAGGCCCACAGCGAGCTGCACATGTGCCTCTACCGGGCGTCACGTTCGACCTGGCTCGTCCGGCTCATCCAGCCGCCGTGGGAATCGAGCGAGCGGTACCGGCACGCGATGGACACGACCGTGAACGGTCCTCGCCACTTCCGCAACCACGAGGTGCTCGTCGGCGCCTGCGTCCACCACGAGCCCGAGCGCGCTGCAGCAGAGCTCACGAACCACCTCGTGGCCACGGCCAACTCGCTCTCGGGCCAGCTCGGCGGCAAGCAGCTCTTCTCGCCGGTGGAGGGGGACAGGCTCACCCCTCTCGCGATG
>JAJYMD010000468.1 GCA_021787255.1 Actinomycetes bacterium
TGATGGCCCAGCTCATGACGAGCACGCCGATCCTCGAGGTGTTCGTCCACGAGGACGAGGAGGAGGATCCCGCGGATCTCGTCGCGGTCATGAAGGACCGCTCCCGCAAGCACGCGAGGAACGCCTACTGGATGCTCTACGAGCCCGAGCAGCTCGCACGGCGCGCGGGACGAGGCGTCCGCCAGGGGCACGCGGACGCGGGGCCGATCGAGGAGCGGACGTAGGAGCGCCGATCGAGGAGCGGGCGTCGGAGCAGGCACAGCAGCGCTCGGCTCAGAGGTCGACCACGTGGTGGGCGAAGGTGACGACCCATGCCACGGCGACCAGCGCGGCGGGAACCCACAGGCGGTGACGGGAGCCCACGAGGACGAGCGAGGAGAGGACGTACAGGTCCTCGTAGCCGCGGAATGTGGCGTGCCCGTACCAGATCGCGCGTGCGAGCGAGAGGACGACGACCACCGCGACGACCCATGCGGCCTTCTCCCACGCCGGCGCTCTCGAGCGCGGCAGCGACCACGCCGCAAGGAGGGCCACGACCGCCAGCACGAAGAGCTCACCGAGCCACAGCAGCGACGACGCCGAGGCGAAGTGGGCGAGATAGTGCAAGACGGCGCCGACCATGTTGACGAGCGGCGCGGCGAGGTTGTCCCCCGTGTCGGACCGCATCGGAAGGATGCCGGTCACGGCCCACCCAGTGAGCTGCCATCCGGCGAACGCGAGGCTCGGCACCAGCCAGGCCAGGTCCCAGGTTCCCGGACGCCGATCGCGCCGGAGGATCTCGACGAGCGAGGTCAGCCCGAGCGCGATCACGACGTCGAGGGTCGTCTCGAGGGTGAGCACGGCCCCTGCGAGGACGAGCCCTCCGAGCAACGGGCGAGCCCTGCGGAGGCAGACGAGCCCGCCGACGAGGAAGCAGCTCGCGACCACCTCGGGGAGGTCGCGCCCGATGCTGAACAGGAAGCCCCAGAAGCCCGCGACGAGGAGCCCCCATCCCGCATGACGCCCTGCGTCCTTGGCGATCATCCCGCCGAGCAGGGCGAGGACGGTGAACGCGGCCAGGTTGACTGCGACCAGGGCCTCGGGCACCAGCTGGTGCTGGCCGGCCGACGCCACCCAGGCGAGCACCGGCATGCCGATCCTTTGGATGCGGAACCCCGAGTCCAGCGTGATGCCCCACGCGCTCTTGGCGAGATCGGCGGGATCGAGCGCGAGCCGGTAGTAGAACTGCCCGTCGTACCCGGAGCCGGGGAAGACGTAGAGCCCCTTCGGCGCACGCGCGGGGTTCACGAAGTCCGCCCCGGCCATCACGAACCGGCTGATGTCGTCCTTCGCCACCACGAAGAGCCGGGCGAGGACGAACAGCGTCCCGGCTGCGGCCGCTGCCGCAGCCGTCGCCAGGGGACGGTCGGTCCTGCTCGCCAGGTCGGACCACCAGCGGGCAGGAGAGCTCCCGATCGCGGACGTCTGTCGCTGGGAGAGCACCACGGGCGGCGGGGAGCCTACCAAGGCTGCCGCTGTGCGCGGGGACCGGGGCAGGGCCGTCCAGGGGACCGGGGCAGGGCCGTCCAGGGGACCGGGGCAGGGCCGTCCAGGGGACCGGGGCAGGCTCTTGGCGAGCGTAGGCTGCCCGGAGGTGGTGGAGCCGACCGGTACCAGCTGGAATTACGCCGACGTCTGGGAGGCTGTCGCCGACGTGCAGCCTGCCGCTCCGGCGCTCGTGCAAGGCGAGCGGCGACGGTGCTGGCAGGAGATGGACCGCCGCGCGGACGGCGTCGGGCGGTGGCTCCTGGACCAGGGGATCACTCGCCAGGAAAAGGTCGCGCTCTACCTGTACAACTCCCCGGAGTACCTGGAAGCCCTCTTTGGGATCCTGAAGGTCGCAGCGGTCCCGGTCAACACGAACTTCCGCTACGTAGAAGACGAGCTCGTCTACCTGTGGGACAACGCGGACGCAGCGGCAGTGGTCTTTCACGGCGCCTTCGCCGAGCGGATCGAGCGCGTGCGCCGACGCGTCCGGAAGGTCCGCGCCTGGCTGTGCGTCGACGACGGCACTTCTGCGTGCCCACCGTGGGCGAGCAGCTACGAGGACGCCGCCACCTCCTCCTCCGGGCGCGTCCTCCCGGCATGGGGCCGCAGCCCCGACGATCTCGTCATGCTCTACACCGGGGGGACGACCGGGATGCCCAAGGGCGTCATGTGGCGGCAAGACGACCTGTTCGCCCGCACGAACGCGACGGGCTTCCGGCGCTACGACGACTCGAAGGGCGTCGCGGGCATCCGCGCGACACTCGAGGGGAACGGGCCGGGCATGGCGCTGCTCCCCGCGTGCCCGCTCATGCACGGCACGGGAGGGTTCAGCGCGATGGAGTGCCTGAACGAGGGCGGCAGGGTGGTGCTGCTAGAGGAGCGGCACTTCGACCCAGTGGAGCTCTTCGACACGATCGAGCGCGAGCGGGTCAACGGCATCGTCATCGTCGGCGACCCGTTCGCCCGCCCGATGCTCGCCGCGCTCGACGCCGAGCCGGACCGATGGGATCTTTCGTCCCTGCTCGGCATCCTCTCGTCCGGGGCGATGTGGAGCGAGGAGGTGAAAAGGGGCCTCCTGCGCCACCGCCCGGAGATGGCGCTGTTCGACCTCTTCGCGTCGACCGAAGCGATCGGCATCGGCGGGTCTCTGTCGTCGGGGTCGTCCGCCTCGAGGACCGGCGAGTTCGTGCTCGGGCCGGACGTCAAGGTGCTCGGGGACGACGGGAAGCCCGTCGAGCCGGGCTCCGGCGCGGTCGGGGTGCTCGCCCTCGCGGGGCGCAATCCGGTCGGCTACTACAAGGAGGACGGCAAGACCGCGTCGACCTTCTTCGTCGTGGACGGCGTGCGCTATTCGGTGCCCGGCGACTACGCCGAGGTGCGTCCGGACGGCTCGGTCCACCTCCTCGGGCGCGGCGCCGGCACGATCAACACGGCAGGCGAGAAGGTCTTCCCAGAAGAGGTCGAGGAGGCCTTGAAGACCCACCCGGCCGTCCGCGACGCGGTCGTCGTCGGCGCTCCCGACCCCCACTACGGCGAGATCGTGGTCGCAGTCGTCGAACCGTCGGGCGGCGCCGTGCCCACCGAAGAGGAGCTGATCGCGCACGTGAAAGCGCGCCTGGCGGGGTTCAAAGCGCCGCGCAGGGTGCGGGTGGTCGACTCCGTCGACCGGTCTCCGAGCGGCAAGCTCGACTACCGTCGTCATCGCGAGGAGGTGGCGAGGTGGTTGGGAACGCCGCCGACAACGGCGCGTCGCCCGCTGCCGAGCGGGTAGACCGTCGACGTGACCGCCTCCCCTCAGACCACTGCATCCGAATGGGCAAGGCTCCTCGCAGAAGCGCTCGGTACGTCCCCGCCGACCGACGAAGAGGTCGACGATCTCCTCGCGATCGCAGGCGTCGCCGCGCACGCGTCGGAGCGCACGGCGGCGCCGCTGTCCACGTGGCTGGTCGGGCGCGCCGGTGCCGCTCCGTCCGAAGCCAGGGCAGCGGCGGCGCAGCTCGCGGCGAAGCTCGGCCACGCGGGGTGAGCGAGCGCCCGCACGCGGAGACATGAGGCGGCCGAGCGCCGACTGCCCGACCGTTGGTACGGTCGTCGGCGTGAGGCGCCGTCTGCCATGACGGGCGTGCCGGCGACCACCCGCCGCGCAGCACCGGTCGAGCCGGTGACGGTCACCGCGCTGTCCGCGAGCGGCCGCACAGAGCAGCGCGACCAGGTCGCCGGAGAAGAGCCGCTCGAGATCCGCCTCGCGGGGCCGGATTCTCCGGCGGCGCCGATCGCGGTGACCATGCGGACCCCAGGTCACGACTTCGAGCTCGCGGTCGGCTTCCTCCTCGCGGAGGGCCTGCTCTGTGACCAGTCGGACCTTCGCACCGTCAAGTACTGCGCCCTCGAGGAGGGTGAGCCCCAGGAGTTCAATGTCGTGACGGTCACCTCTGCCCGGACCGTCGGGACCGGCCCCCGGCGTCGGACGACCGTGAGCGCGAGCTGCGGGATCTGCGGCAGCGCGACGCTCGACGTGCTGAAGGACCGCTGCCCCTCCCTGCCGACAGGCGAGAAGGTCGCCGCCGAGGTGCTCATGTCGCTGCCCGACCGGCTGCACCGGGGCCAGCGTGTCTTCACCCAGACCGGGGGGCTGCACGCCGCAGGCCTCTTCGACGCTTCCGGCTCGGCCATGGCGATACGTGAGGACGTGGGGCGGCACAACGCGGTCGACAAGCTCGTCGGATGGGCAGCGATGCGGAAGCTGCTGCCGCTCGGCGGCTCGGTGCTCGTCGTCTCGGGACGGGTCAGCTACGAGATCGTCCAGAAGGCCGCCGTCGCGGGCGTTCCGACGCTCGTCGCGGTGTCCGCTCCCACCAGCCTCGCAGTCACGACTGCGCAGGCGCTCGGCATGACGCTCGCCGGCTTCGTCAGGGAAGGACGCGCGAACCTCTACGCGGGAGCGTGGCGCGTCGAGGGCCCAGCGTGACCGACGGCGACGCCGCCGGCACCTCGCAGGGTCCGGGCGAGCCTGCGTTCAGCCACCTGGACTCGGCGGGGCGGGCCCGCATGGTGGACGTCACGGGCAAGGCGACCACCGCGAGGCGCGCGACGGCGCGCTGCGTGGTCCGCTCGAGCCCCGCCGCGCTCGAGGCCGCGGCGAAAGACGACGACTTCGTGCCCTTCGCGAGGGCGGCCGGGATCCACGCAGCGAAACAAGCCTCGTCCCTCATCCCACTGTGCCATCCTCTCCCCGTCGACGACGTCGACGTGCGCGTGGAGCTCGACCTCGCGGCCGGTACGGCGTCGGTGCACGTGTCGACGTCGGTCGTCGCCAGGACGGGCATCGAGATCGAGGCACTGACCGCGTGCGGTTTCACCGGGCTCGCACTGATGTCGAGCCTGCTCGACTACGACCCGACCACGGTGGTCACGGAGCTCGCTCTTTGGCACAAGTCCGGCGGCCGCTCGGGGACCTGGGAGCGGTCGGCCTGACCGGCGGCCGTCAGAGGGGGGCGATCGGCCTGACCGGCGGCCGTCAGAGGGGGGCGATCGGCCTGACCGGCGGTCGTCAGAGAGGGGCGATCTCCCGGAACCCGATCGCCTGCTCGAGCGCGGCGGCGGAGCGCAGCACGACGAGGTCGGCGTGCTGCGGCCCGATCAGCTGCACGCCGACCGGGAGGCCCTCGGAGCTCAGCCCCGCGCACACCGTCGCCGCAGGTGACCGCGTCATGTTGAACGGGTAGGTGAGGCGCACCCAGTTCGGGTCGACGACGCCGTTCACGACGCCTTTCCCGCCGAGCGCGTTGGGCGGTGGCGCTCCTGCGGTCGTCGGGCACACGAGCAGCCTCGCGTCCCTGAACAGCTCGACGAGCCGGACGTTCATCTCGTGGCACCGGTCGAGCGCGCGGACGAGCCTCGACGCCGGAAGCGTGCGCGCGCGCTCGACCATGGACACGAGCAGGGGTGTGACGGACCCCCAGCGCGCCTCGTAGGGCTCGAGTGTCCGCAGCAGGCAGGTGCTCACGATCGCGAGCCAGTCCTCGAGCGGGTCCTCGTCGAAGACGGCGTCGACTTCCACCACGTCGGCACCGAGCACGCCGAGCACGCCGAGCACGCGCTCTGCCACGGTCATCACCGAGCGGTCGACGTCCGAGTAGCCCAGTCCAGGCGACCAGGCGACGCGTGCCGGGACCCGGGGTTCGACGAGCACGTCGCGCCAGCTGGCTTCCGGACGAGGCAGGGACTGGAGGTCCGTCGGCTCGGGCCCCACGACGGCGTCGAGGGCCACGACGACGTCCTCGACCGTGCGGCCGAGCACCCCCTTCGAGGAGAGCCCGAGCCAGCCTGCGGCTCTGGAGCCCCCCGCGGGCACCCTGCCGTGCGAGGGCTTGAACCCGAACAACCCGCAGCACGAAGAGGGGATCCTGATCGAGCCGCCGCCGTCGCTGCCGGTGGCGAGCGGCACCATCCCAGCGGCGACCGCGGCGGCGGAGCCTCCGGAAGAGCCGCCGGCGCTGTGGTCGGGCGCCCAGGGGTTGCGCGTCGTACCGAAGAGCACGTTCGACGTGTGCGAGGTCCAGGCGAGCTCGGGCAGGTTGGTCTTGCCGATCACGACCGCGCCAGCGGACCTCAGGCGGGACACGAGCACCGAGTCGTGGACCGCGAGCGGTGCATCCGCGAGGAGCGTCGAGCCGTGGGTCGTGCGATAGCCGGCGGCGTCCTCCGCGTCCTTCACCCCGATCGGCACGCCTGCGAGCGGTCCGGGGTCTTCGCCGGCCGCGACGAGCTGGTCGACGGCGCCTGCCTGCTCGAGCGCTCGCTCCGCGTCCACTGCCACGAACGCGAGGAGGGAGGGGTTGATCGCCTCGACGCGCTCGAGCGACGCGGCGACGATCTCGTGCGCCGACACCTCCTTGTTCCGGACGCGCCGAGCGAGCTCGGCGACGGTCACGGTCCGGAAGTCCATCGTCAGCCGGCGAGCGCGAGGACCGCCTCGCGCAAGCCGCGCAGGTCGGGCTCTGCCGTCAGCACCATCAGCACCGGAAGCGTCACCCCATGCTCCACGTAGCGAGCGACGTGTGCCCGGCAGTCGTCAGGGTCGCCGTGGACCACGAGCGCGTCGACGACTTCGTCGGGGATCGCTGCGAGGGCTGCGTCGCGGTCGCCGGCTTTCCACGCGCCCCACATGCCCTCGAGCATCGGCGCACGTCCGAGCCAGCGGTGCAGCGCGGCATACGCGGGGATCGTGAGGTACGCGCCGACCATGCGACGGGCGAGCGCACGTGCGACCGACGCGTCCGCCTCCGGCACCACGAAGATCCGCATGACGACTTCAAAGTCGCCTGCTTCGACCACGTGCGAGCGGTTCTCGCCCGCGCCGGCACGGACCTCGGCGAGCGACGTCGCGACGTCCTCCGCCGAGAGCCAGTTCAGGATCACCCCGTCGGCGTTCCGGCCGGCCAGGCGCAGCATGCCGGGCCGCAGCGCCGCGAGGTACAGAGGCGGGGGAGATGGGATGGGCCGGGACAGGCGGAACCCGCGAACCGAGAAGGTCTCGAAGTCGGCGGTCACCTTCTCCCCGGCGAGCGCCATGCGGAGGAAGGCGAGCACGTCGCGCACCCGCGCGTAGGGCCGGTCGAAAGGGATGCCGTTCCACTTCTCGACGATCACCTCGGAGGAGGTCCCGAGGCCGAAGGCGAACCTCGCCGGCGCGGCCTCCGCCATCGCGGCGACGCTCTGCGCGAGGAGCGCGGGGCCTCGGGTGAAGACGGGCGCGATCGCGACGCCGAGGCGCAGGTCCGGCTCCCACGCGGCTGCGAGGGCGAGCGGCGTGAAGCAGTCGGCGCCGTCGACCTCCGAGGACCAGGCATCGGTGTACCCGGCCGCAACGGCGTCTGCGAGCCAGCTGCGGTGCTCGGCGAGCGGCACGCCGGCGAACGGCACGGTGATCCCCAGTCGCTCCACGGCCTGGACGTTACTGTCGCGCGCATGGTGGAGCACCCGTCGCACGTCGCGCGCATGGTCGAGCACCCATCCGTGGCACGCACGATGCCGCAGGCATGATCAAGTACCTGGGCTCGAAGCGCCGTCTCGTCTCGGTCATCGCCGGGATCGCCGCCGCGGTCGGCGGACGCAGCGCGCTCGACCTCTTCACGGGGACGACGCGGGTCGCCCAGGAGCTCAAGCGCCGCGGCTTCTTCGTGACCGCCTGCGACACGGCGAGCTACTCGGAGATCCTCGCCCGTTGCTACGTGGAGACCGACGCCGCCGAGGTCGACCAGCGGGAGGTCCGAGAGGCGATCCGGCACCTCTCGTCGCTCCCGGGGCGGCCCGGCTACTTCACCGAGACCTTCTGCGTCCGCTCCCGCTTCTTCCAGCCGCACAACGGCGGCCGGATCGACGCGATCCGGGACGCCATCGACCGGGACTACAAGGGTACGGCGCTCTTCCCCGTCCTGCTCACGTCCCTGCTCGAGGCGGCCGACCGGGTCGACTCGACGACGGGCCTGCAAATGGCGTACTTGAAGGAGTGGGCGCCGAGGTCGTTCAACCCGCTGGAGCTCAGAGTGCCCGAGCTCCTGCGGGGCCCTGGCCGTGCCGTCGCAGGCGACGCGTGCGAGCTGGCTCGCCGCCTGGGCGAGTTCGACGTGGCGTACCTCGACCCGCCTTACAACCAGCACCGGTACTTCACGAACTACCACGTGTGGGAGACCCTCGTGCGCTGGGACGCTCCCGAGCACTACGGCGTCGCGTGCAAGCGCGTCGACGCGCGCGAGCCGTCGACGAAGAGCGTGTTCAACTCCAGGCGGGACATGCCCGACGCGCTCAGAGGTGTGATCCAGGACGTGAGGAGCCGGGTGCTCGTGCTGTCGTACAACACAGAGGCGTGGATCACCCCTGAGGAGCTGGAGGACATGTGCCGCTGTCGCGGCGTCGTCGAGACGCTCGCGTTCGACTCCAAGCGCTACGTCGGGGCGCAGATCGGGATCCACAACCCGACAGGGGACAAGGTCGGCAAGGTCTCGCACCTTCGCAACGTCGAGTACCTCGTGGTCGCCGGCGCCGAAGAGGACGTGCGGAGGGCGACGGCGCCCTACGCCGGGATGCCGGTGCCGGCGGCGGGGGTGGCGACGGGGGGCCAGAGGGCACTCTTCTGAGAACCGGCCCGTGGGTGGGCCGAGCCTGACCCGACCCGTCACGCGCCGCTCAAATCGTTCTCCGAGCCGCCGCATTGTCGACGCGCCAGCGAACGGCGCCATCCGTTGCCATCGTCGGCGGTCCGAGCACCTCGCGCAGCGCCTGTCGCACCTCTCGGGAGCCAGGCGCGCCTGGGAGCACGACGACGTCGTGGATCCCGAGGCCGCGGAGGTTGCTCCGGACGGCACCGCGCGTCGTGCGGGCGAGGGGGAGGTGGAGCCTGTGGAGGCTCGCGGCGGCGAAGATCAGCCACAGCGCGTCGGTCGGCGGCGACTCGACCGCGTGCAGGCGAGGTCCCGGGACGATCGCGTAGCCGTCGGCGAGCGTGAAGGAAAAGCCGAGCTGGGCCTGCCAGACCATCTCCTGAGCGATCCAGCCGGACGTGTCCGGATAGATCGCGACGTCCGGGACCGCTCCCCCCGCAGGGCCTGCTGCGGCCGGACGGTCGGCGAGGCTCGCCGACGTGAAGTCCAGGATCGCCGGAGGACGGCGCAGTCCGGTCACCGGGTAGAGCCATCGCGGGGGGCCGGAGAACGGGACCAGCGCGAACGCGCCGACGGCGAGCGAGAGCGCGACGAGGAGCGGCGCCGGCTTCACGCGTCTCGATGCGGCCGAGACGGCGCGAGAGACGGCGCGAGAGGCGGTGCGAGAGACGGCGCGAGAGGCGGTGCGAGAGACGGCGCGAGAGGCGGTGCGAGAGACGGCGCGCGAGGCGGTGAGCGCGACGGTGCCATGCGCGCCTCCGTCTGCGACCCGGTCCCCTGCTGACAGGCCGCCGGCGCGTGCGTGCGGCCGCTGCCAGCGCCGCAGGTGATCGAGGATCGCCGCGAGCGCCAGCCCGCAAAGGAGGTCGACCATCGCCGCGAACCGCTCGGGCACGATCGAGTCGAGGAGCGGCACGTGACCGAGCAGCGCGGCCGGCAGGGAGAGGTCGAGCGCCCTCTGCCCGACGTGGAGCCGGTAGCCGAGCGACGCGACGTACACGACGAGCGCGCAGGAGAGCGCGACGCGAAGGACCGGGGAGCGCCACAGGACGGCGGCACCGATGCCCAGGACCACGAGCAGCGCGACCCCGAGGTAGCTTCCGTTCGATCCCGAGATGAACGCGACCCCCGGGAGCTCTCCGCGGGGCTCGATCGTCGCCGCGAGCGAGGCTGCGAGGTCGCCCATGTGCTGCCACACCGGCCCGACGATGTGGCGAGGTCCGGCCACCACCACCCAGAAGGGGTACGCGAGGGCGCCGACGACGATCGCGAACGCCGCGAGGAGCCCGCGCCATCCGGCGGCGAGCCTCGCCAGCACGGTCTTCGGCCACCCGATCGAGACGACGATCGCAGCCACGACGGCCGTCAACGCGCTGATCGCGAGCATCTCGGTCGAGATGAAGAACTGCGCGTCCACGAGGACCCCGAGCGCGACGCCCACGAGGACCGGGCGCCGGGTGCCGGCGACGAGGAGGGTGTCGAGGCAGCACAGGATCAGCGGGGGGAGGACGAGCCACGTGAGGTCGAGGTGGCCGTAGCGGAGGTCTCCGGTGAGGAACGGGCCGAACCCGTAGCAGAGCCCCCCGGCGAAGGCCGCAGGCTGCCACGTGACGTGGCGCCGGCACAGGGCGAACGCGCCCAGCCCGCTCAGCGCCGGCGCGAGAAGCACCGCGGTGTCCAAGGACGCGACAGGACCCGCCGTCACCGTCACGGGCGCGAGCAGGAGACCGAGCAGGTCGATGGACGTGTTGTCGAGCAGGTTCACTCCTGCGGGCGCGAAGATCGCGTGGCTGACGAAGGGGTCCAGCCCGGCTCCGAGCGCGTGGGGCAGCCATCCGAGGAACCACACCTCCTGGCCGGGGTCGGCCGAGCCGGCAGGGAGCGCGTCCCCGAAGCCGTGCTCGAGCAGGTGCCACCAGATCGCCAGCGCGAGCGCCAGGTAGAGGCCGAAGGCGCACAGGAACGGCCATGCCCGGCCCAAGCGGCCGACAGGCGAGCCGGCGACGGTCGGGGTGCGCACGTCGCCAGGCAGGTGAGACTCTCGGGGTACCGCGCCTCGCGGCGCGAGGACCGTCGCCCGGGTCACGAGCTACGAGGATACGAGGATGCGGCGGAGAGCACTCGGAGCGCCTGCCCAGCGCGAGCGCGTGCGGGCTCCACCGTGCCTGCTGCGGTCCCTGTGGGAGCGCCTGCCCAGCGCGAGCGCGTGCGGGCGGCGGTATGGTGGCGAACACATGTTCGCTTCCACACCGCGGCTCCAGATGCTCGCCCAGCAGGTGCGGCCGACCGCTGCCAGCAGGACGCGCCTGCTGCCGTTGCTCCCCCCGGTCGCTGCGTTGCTCCCCGAAGGCGGCTTGCGGCGGGGGACCGTCGTCCGGTGCACCGGTCGGGGGGCGTCGAGCTTGGCGTTGGCCGTGGCGGCAGGGCCGTCCGCCGCGGGGTTGTGGTGCGCGACGGTGGGGTTGGACGAGGTGGGCGTCCTCGCCGCCGCCGGCTACGGCCTGGACCTCGAGCGGCTGGCGGTCGTGCGCGCGGCGCCCGCCGAATGGGCGGTCGCGACGGCCGTTCTCGTCGACGGGATCGACCTCGTGGTGCTGGTGCCGCCACGCCGTGCGAAGCCCGCCGCGGCGCGGACGCTCGCCGCGCGGGCCCGCGATCGCGGCGCCGTGGTCCTCTTGGTCGAGTCGGTCGAGTCGGTCGAGTCGGTCGAAGAGCGGCTGGGCTTCCCCGCCGAGGTCGAGCTCGTGGTGGAGGCGTCGCAGTGGCACGGGCTCGCCGAAGGTGCCGGGCGTCTCCAGTCGCG
>JAJYMD010000157.1 GCA_021787255.1 Actinomycetes bacterium
CGCATGACCCCCGGCGTCGCGACGAGCGCCATGCTGGCGACGCATGATGGACGACCTCGACCTGCTCCTGGCGGCCGCGAAGGCCGCGGACGGCTCGTCGCGCATGGAGTACCGGGACCGCATCGCGGCGTTGGGGCCTGAGGCGGTGCGGCGCCTCGAGCCGTGGCTGCTCGACGAGCGGCTCTGCTACTTCGCCTGCCTCACGATCGCCAAGGCGGCCGGTGCCGACGATGCCCGGAGCGAGGCAGTCGGCGCGCTGACCCGCGTGCGGCCGCGCTGCCCGGCGGCGCTGCGCCCCCTGCTCGATGAGCAGCTCGCGAAGCTCGCCCGGAGACGACCCCGGCCTCACGAGACCGGCACGGAGCCCACGCCCGTCGCCCGGCGGCCGTCTGGGTCCGAGCCCCTCCCGCCGGCCGTCCGCCGCGACGTCGCCGAGTGGGTCGACGATGGCAGTCCCGCGCAGGCGGCTCGCGCGTGGCACCAGGCGCTGTGGCGCCGCGAGTTCCCCGAGCACCGCTCGTGGCTCGACCGGCAGCCGCCGGCGATCGGCCGCGCCGACGTCCGGCCGCTCTGCGTCGACGCCGCCCGCGACGCAACGGGCGCCGAGCGGGCGCTCGTCGCGGTGATGACCTGGGGCGCGATCGACTTCGGCTACCGCTGCAAGTGGACCCGGGACATGCTCGCGACGCCGGACGCGCACGGGCGGCTCATCGCGGCCGCCACCACGCTCGCCTCGGACGGGCCGCTCGCGGCCTACCGGCGACTCCACCACACGGGCGACTGCCACATCCACCGCCTCGGCGAGTCGTTCATGACCAAATGGCTGTTCTTCTGCCAGCCAGACGGCCAGCCGCTGCGCGCCCTGATCCTCGACTCCGACGTCAACGCCTGGCTCGGCCGGGAGGCGAACCTCGCCTTCAGCCGCGGGCGCGGCACGGAGGCCGGCTACTACGCGTACCTCCGTTCAATGCACGCGTGGGCGAGCGAGCTCGGCTGCGAGGCCGAGGACGTGGAGCTGTCCATCTTCCGCTGCGAGGCCAGACGCCGGCACAGCGGCTGGTCGTGACACCCCGTGTCGGAGCGATCTGAGGACATACCAGCCTGACGCTGCGGGAGGAGAGGGCTCAGCGAGTGTCCTCGACATCGAGGCGGCCACGGCGCGGTCGGCGTGGACCCGTTCGCGACGGTCCACGGCGACGGCGTCTAGGGATGGGAGCGCTGGCCGAATCCGCGGTGTTCACTCGGTTGCGGACTCACCTGGGATCGCGCTGGGCCACAACGCGTTGATGAAGTCGGCGACGGACGCGAGCGCAGCCGCCGAGTTCACCGGGGACGTGAGTCTCCCGGGCGGCGAGTGCGCGATCAGGTTCCGCAGGTCCACGAACACCCGCATCTCGTCGGGCTCCCACGTGTCCCGCCGCCATCGCTCCCACCAGCGCTCGCGCGCCTCCTCGTCGAGGGCGCCCCAGTCGGCAGGGACGGCGTAGTCCGGCGGATTCACCGCCGTCAGCACGGCGTGTCGGATCCCGGCCCCCTTTGCCTGCCACCGGTCCTGGAGCCAGCGCGTCAGCAGACCCTCCTTGTGGGCCCATCGCATGAGCGCTCGGTAGGACGCGTCGAATGACTGTCCGTCCCGATCGTGGCCGTGACCCACCACGTGCCAGTTCACGCGCCGCGAGAACCGGCCGCGTGAGGAGACCGCCTCGGCGACAGTGCGGAAGTCCCGCGTCTCCAACGCTGCCCGCTCATCGCCTCGGGCGAACGGCACGACGCCGTCGTAGCGCTCGATGAAGCGCACGCCAAGCGCTGACTCGGGCAGCAGCCAGGCGGCATCCTCGGCGAGCGTGAAGAACGGGTAGTTGAAGAGGCCGTAGACGTGCAGATCGCGGATGCGCTCGAACGACCGCCGCACCTCGACGGGGACACTCTCACCGAGCTCCGCGCGTTCGGTCATCGCTTGCAGGTACGTGGCCGAACCCTCGGGTCGCATCATCGCCTGCGTCAGCAGGCCTGCGGGGCTGAACCGCGCCGTCAGCGGGTCAGGTCGAGTCAGCTCATCGATCGAGCGAGTAAATCGCGCCGCAGGACCATCGCCCTGGATCAAGGGCGGGCCAAGTCCAACAACACCCGTCAGCCTCCAGTCGGGGCTAGACCCCGATGACCTTCATGACCTCGTCGCCGTAGTGGTTGATCACCTTCACGGCCACCTTCCCTGTGCGCGGCCGCGGGAACGGGCGCGAGATGGTCGAGTTGACCGTAGCCCACGCCTCCTCGCTGATGTCGGCGCGGAGGGCGCGGCGGAGCTTGTCGTAGGGGTCGTCAGCGCCCGTGAAATAGGCGTGGCGGACGAAGAACGCGTCGCCGTCGTAGCTGGTGTCGAGGAACCAGGCGGCGATGTCGTCGACCGATGACGAGCGCAGCTCGCCGGTAGTGGGGTCGTAGACGTCGAGGCCGCGGATCTCCACCTCGAGCCGGCCGTCGCCGGCCGGGCGGACGTCGATGTCGGGCTCGCCGAAGACCATGAACAGGTTCCCGCTGCCGGTCTTCTTGAGCAGCTCGTCCCCCATCGCGAGGTCGGGGTTCATGCGCGCCTGGAGGATGGTGAGGCGGCCCAGGCTGCTGGCCTCCTCGCCCGCCAGCGGGTCGAAGGCGAACCCGCAGACAACGAGCAGGTCCGCGAACCTGACGGCCTCCTTGGCGGCGTCTCGGACGAGCTCGGGGCCGACGGTGCCGAACTCGGGGCCGATGGCGATCGCGACGGTCCTCGCCTGCCCGGCCTCCGTGTACTCCCCCACCCCCTGGACGAAGACGCCCGGGTACGGGTCCAGCCGCAGGAACTCGAGCCGCTCGGCGCGCTTCGTATTCTGGATACCGGCGCGGCGGAGGTTGTCGAGGATGGTCCCGATGAAGCGGCCGGCGTCGAGCGCGGCCGGGATGGCCTCGGCCTCGGCCAGGTCCTCGGGGCCGTCGACGTTGACGCGGTGGGGCGACAGGCTCTCGACGGTGAACGGGCCCGACACGCGGACGACCTTGGGGTCCTGGTACGGGCGGTCGAACAGCGTCTCGGAGTCGGCGTGGCGGGCGATGGCGGCGTCGATCTCGGCGCGCGGCATGCCCTCGCGGATGTCCGGGTTCTGGGCGATCGACTTGAGGGTCACATGCGGGACGCGCTCGTACACGAAGCCGCGACGCACGTCGTTGGTCGGCCGCTCCATCGTGAGCGATCGGGCGTGCCCGGAGACCTCGGCCTCCTTGCGGACGCCGGCCTCGGAGTCCGCGAGCAGGTAGTACGGGTACTTCGCCGCCATCAGGCGCGAGCGCGCGAGGGCGAGCGCGACGCGGCTGGTGTCGATCGTGATCCAGCGGCGGCCCCACTGCTCGGCGACGTGGGCCGTGGTACCGGAGCCGCACGTCGGGTCGAGGACGAGGTCGCCGGGGTCGGTCGTCATGAGCAGGCAGCGCTCGATGACCTTCGCCGCCGTCTGGACCGCGTAGATCTTCTCCTCGGTGAAGTTGCCCGTGCCTGTGTCCGTCCAGAGGTTGGTGGGGGCTACGAAGGGGAAGTCATCCGCATACCGGACGTACTGAATGCTGTTCGCTGCCATGTGCAGGCGATCGGCTGCAAGGAGGTTGGCCATGCCCGCTTCGTTTGTCTTCCAGCGAACCTTCATCGATGGCGTGAACGTACGGTCGCCGATCTTGACCGGGAACCAGGAGGCCGCTCCTTCGCCCTTCGCGCGCCCCTGACTCTGGCTGGTGATGTTGTCTGGCTTGTAGATGCGGGCACCCGCTGGAAGAGGCGTGGCGCCGCTGGCCTCCGACGGGGTCATGCCCCGGTAGCTTCCGTCCGGGAGCTTGACCCAGCGGTATCCAGTCCGATCCTCGGTCGGGGCGCTGATCCAAGGCTGGCGGAACTTCACCGAGTCCGCGTCCCGCGCGTACCAAAGCAGGTAGTCCACCACGCCGGGGAGAAAGTCCCCGGTCCCGCCCGCGGTCTTTCGGAAGGTGATCTCAGCAAGGATGTTGGCTGGGCCGAAGACCTCGTCGAGCAGGGCCCTGACGAGGTGGACATTCGCGTCGCCAATCTGCACGAAGATCGACCCGGAGCCGGTCAGGAGGTCTCGTGCTGCGACCAACCGGTCACGCAGGTACGAAAGGTAGGAGTGGATGCCCAGCTCCCAGGTGTCGCGGTAGGCGCGAACCTGCTCCGGCTGGCGGGTGAGGTCCGTGTCCTTCCCGTCGGTAACGTCGCGCTTGCGCGTCGAGACCTGCCAGTTCGAGCCGAACTTGATCCCGTAGGGCGGGTCGACGTAGATGGCCTGGACCTGGCCCTTGAGGCCCTCCTTCTCGGCGAGGCTGGTCATCACCAGCAGCGAGTCGCCCAGGATCATCCGGTTGGACCACTTGCCGGGGTGGCGGTAGAAGTCGACCTTCTCCTCGAACGTGAGGTCCGTGTACGGCGCGAAGAAGCCGAGCTGCTCCTCGGCCTGCCGGCCCTGGCTCTCGGCGCGCAGCTCTTCGACGAGCGCCAGCGGGTCGATGGTCTCCTGGATGTAGACCGGGACCGCGGGGACCTCGAGGTCGCGGCCGTCCTGCTCGTCCTTGCCCCTCCAGACGAGCTGCGGGTCGAGGTCGGGGTTCCGGGGGTAGCGCACGATCGCGGGCCTCTTCTCCTCGGGGCGGGCGAACGACTCGAGCTCGGCGGTGGGGATGTTGGAGCGCGTGTCGCCGGGGTGCGTGGTCGCCCGGACCGGCGTGGCGGGCTTGATCTTCTCAGCCACGGCTCACCTCGGGCTTACTGATCAGGGCGACGTGCGTCTCCCAGAGGAAGACGCAAAGGGTCGAGGCAGCCCCGGCTGCGAGGCGAGCGTGCCGAGAGGTCAGCCCCCGGCGGGAGGGCGCATGCCCGTGCCCGCTCCCGTAGGCATTTCGCAGTTCAGCCATCCCCTGCACAACGGTCGCCAGCGAGCCCAAGACCCTCCTGACTGAGTCCGCTGCCTTGGCTGCGTCGGTGACTTCGTCAGGCACGAGTCGAAGCTGCTTCTGCACGAGGCGCATCAGCTTCGCGATGTCCGCGGAGGTGTCCGCATTCACCGCGCGGGCCTCTAGGACGGCCCGCAGCGTCGACTCGACTAGTTCTTTCGCCGTCCCGATCGCCAAGGCGGGGTCTCCCTCGATCGCCTGTTCGATCCGACCGATCTGTCGCTGGATGTACTCAGCATCGAACGTGGTGCGGGCGGCGCGGATGGCCAGCTGTCCCCCAGCCCCGGAGAGGGACAGTTCGACAGCTCCCCAGATCGGACGCTTGCCGATGCGGTCCTCAATGACGAGCTCGTATCCGTCCGGGCGGAGAGCTTCGTTGAAGGCGTCAGCCAGGCTCTCAGCCTCATCCGTCGCGGGTCGGACCACGGGATGGATCATCTGGCAGAGGAACTGAAGGAACTTCTCGTCGCCTGTCCCCATGAGGTCGAAACGGGGGTCCGCGAAGATCCAGTCGTTCTCCCAGTCGTTGTTGTTGATCCGGTGCTGCCAGATGTCTGACTCGGCGTCGTGAAATCGACTGTCGTGAGACGGCAGTTCGGTCAGGTCGAAGACCCGCTGGAGGAAGGCCACATCGTCGAGGCGACCCGCCCAGTACGTGTCTTCGAGCGAGACGTGGTCGAAGATCTTGCGCCGCGTCTGGCGACGAATGCGGTTGCCGCTCGCGCCCGTCATGCGAGGAACCTCGCCCGGATCAGGTCGGCTGCGTTCTCCATATGCGTGACCTCGAGGAACGCCCAGCGACCCAGGCCGCCCCAGTTGTTGACCGCCGGCACCCACAGGTCCGCGGCCGCGGCGACCTTCGCCAGCTTCTCCTTCTTCGCCTCGCCCGAGACCTCCAGCAGCAGCGTCAGCAGGTCGCCGTCGCCTCGCGAGGCGGGGTCGCGCAGGCGGATGAGGAAGTCAGGGACGTAGTTCGCGGCACGGCCCTCGAACGTGTACGGCACCTTGAGGTTGAGCCCCTGGTTCTTGGCGTAGGCGACGACCTCGGGCATCAGTTCCAGCTTCTGGGCGAGCTCGGTCTCCCAGTTCGAGTCCTGGGCCATGCGGTTGACGTGGCTCTTCGTCGTGTCGAAGCAGGTCTTCGTGGTCTCGAAGATCACGTCGTCCGTGGAGCCGACCGCGTCGTACGGCCGCAGGATCGGGACCATCCGCTTCTCGCCCGGCGTGCCCATGACGATCGCCCGGTGGACGCGCTCGGCGGCGGCGTGGCTCCACTCGGCGAGCAGGAGGAGCTGCGGGTAGGCGCCGTCGCCGAGGAACGGGACGACGCACTCGTCGAGCCATCGGCGGGTGATGGCCGTGAGCTGCGGGAAGAGCCAGGGGCGCTCGCCGCCCTCGCCGTCCCGGAAGTAGGTGTCGAGCGTGCGCTTGGCGACCGCGAACACGACCGTGTTGAGGCGCTGGTGCTCCAGCGGCAGCTCGAGCAGGTTCATCTCGCCCACGATCGGGTCGAGCTCCGTGTGCGTGGGCACCTCGCGGGTCGAGAGCTCGAGGACGCTCCGCTCGTCGAAAGTCGCGGTCAGGCGCTCGGCGGGCATCTCGTAGCGGTAGCCGACGACGCGCGGGAACTCGATGCGGAGGTGCGACCGCTCCGGCAGCGCGCGGACCGTCTGGACCGGCAGGGGCACGCGGACCGTGCCGGGGCGCGTCGTCGTCAGGAAGCTGAACGGGACGCCCAGGACCTCGGCGTACTCGGGCTCGAACATCCCGTCGGGGTTCGGGTCGTAGCTCGCGCGGCGGAGGGCCCGGCCGACGACCTGCTCGCACAGGAGCTGCGTGCCGAAGGCGCGGACGCCCAGCACGTGGGTGACGGTGTTGGCGTCCCAGCCCTCGGTCAGCATCGAGACCGAGACGACGCACCGGATGTCGGCGCCCAGGCGCCCGGGCTTGCCGACCGTGTTGAGGACCTCGCGCAGGATGTCCTCGTCCTCGATCTCGTCGGCGCTGCGGCCCGGGAAACGCGCGGCGTACTCGCGCTTGAACTCCTCGATCTCGTGGGCCGCCGCGCGCTTGAACGCGGGATCGAGCGCGTCGCCGCGGTCGAGCTGCATGGAGTCGATGAGCATGCTCACCGGGCGCTGGCGCCAGGCGCCGCCCTCGACGTTGCTGAACAGCGGCAGCCGGCCGGGCGCGGCGACCGTGCCGCCGCCCTGGAGCGGGCGGTCGTAGCCCGCGATCCAGTCGTGGACGAGCTTGCTCACACTCGTGTTCGAGCAGACGACGATGAACACGGGCGGGCGGCCCATGCCCGCGCCGGCCCACTCGCCGTACGAGCGCTCGTAGTCGGCGTAGAGGCTCTGGAGCGCGCCCTCGAGCTCCTTGGGCAGGACGGGGTCGCCGTCGCCGACGGTCGTGTCCTTGAGGCCCTTCCGCGGGAGCGCGTCGCGCACGTGGACCCACAGGTCGCGGTAGCGGGGCAGGTCGCCGACCATCGAGTCGTCGGAAACCGGGACCCGGGGCACCTTGACGATGCCGGATTCGATCGCGTCCATGAGGCCGAAGTCGCTCACGACCCAGGGGAACAGCGTCCCCTCCGCGAACCCGGAGCCCTTGAGGAAGAACGGCGTCGCCGAGACGTCGAAGGTGCCCCGGATGCCGATCTTGTCCCGCACCGCGCGGAGGCCGTCGAACCAGACGCGGGCCTCCTCCGCGTTCTGCCTCGCCTCCGTGCGCTCGTCGGCCTCGAGGGCGCCCTCGACGGCCTCCTCGGCCGGCGCGGGGGTGTAGCAGTGGTGGGCCTCGTCGTTGAGCACGACGATGTCCTTGGCGCTCCCGAACACCCGGCACACGCGGCGGACCATCTCGCCCGGCGTCTCCCTGAACCGCTCGGTGTCGCCGCCCGGCCCGGCGAGGACGCGCTTCGTGAGCGCGGCCGCCTGCTGCTCCTTCTCGCGCCGGATGAGCGCGTGGTAGTTCGTGATCTCGATGGTGGCCGACTGGAGCCGGTCGAGCTGCTCCGGGGTCACGATGTCCATCGAGCGGTAGAAGGTGGCCGGGTCGTTGGGCAGCAGCACCCGGAGGCGGTCGCGGATCGTGATGCCCGGCGTGACGATCAGGAAGCGGTGGCTGAACCGCTTGTCGTACGGGTTCGCGAGCTTGTTGAGCGCCTGCCAGGCGATCAGCATCGCCATGACGACGGTCTTGCCCGATCCCGTGGCCATCTTGAACGCCATGCGAGGCAGGCCGGCGTTGAGGCGCGCGTTCTCGGCCCGGATGACGTTGAGGGCCTTGGTGTCGCCGAGCTTCTCCGCGGCCTCCGCGAGGTAGATCGCCGTCTCCGCGGCCTCGACCTGGCAGAAGAACAAGCGCCGCTCGCGGTCGTCGGCGCGCCAGTGCGCGAGGAGCTCCTTGGTGGTCGCCGTCGTGTGGGGGTAGCCCTGGAGCCGCCACCGGCCGACGGCCTGGCGGACCTCGTTCACGATCTCGTTGGGCTGCTGCCGCGTGCCGCCGCCAAACTGGAGCGCGAGCTGCGCCGACGCCTTCTTGGGCTTCGCGACCGGGACGAAGAACTCGCTCGGGCGGCGCGACGGGACGAGCTCGCCGCTCACCTGGCCGTCGACGACCTTGAAGTGCCGGGCCGGCTCGACGAACGGTGAGTTGATGACCGGGTTCTCGATCGTGGTCGTTGGACTGGTCCCCCTGGACGCGGTGGCGGCGCTTCGTGGAGGATACGCGGCTGACGCGTCTGGTTGGATGGCAGCCGTGCGACGCGGCCGTCACCATGCTCCGGCGTCGTGGCAGCCTCCTCTCGAGGCATCTCACCCAGCCGATCTGGTGCGCGACGCAGCTAACAGGCCGCTCCTGATCGCCACTGAGAAGAGCGAGCAGAAGCGGATCGGGACACCGCGCCATGCGAGTCAAGCAGAAGCATCCCCGCAGGGGGAATTGGGGCTCGTCGCTTTCATCATCATGTCGTAGTGGGGAAGGTGATCCCACTTCTCGAAAACCGACCTAAAGACACGCCGATAGGCGCCAGAACCCCAGTCGCACCCCGTGAGATGAAGGTCATCGCCTATCCCATGCGAGCCTGCGTGTGCCCAGGACAGCAGGGACCTGCAAATCAGCTTCTCGTCTCCATCGAAGCGTTCGAGGATGTCGTCAAGCTTCATCCCGCCGAGGTTCTGGAAGTAGTTCTCGAGGATCCGCCGCATGACGTTCTGCAACGCTACGGAACTTCCGTCGCCCTGCTGAACCTCACGCCATAGCAGCGCGTAGGAGGAGGTGATGGGATCGACCATATGTCGGACCAGCCTCGAACCATCGGGGCCTCGCAGAATGGTCCAGAAAGTCTCGTCGGCTCGCGCCGTCCGAGCATGAGCTCCAGGTTCGAACGTGACTTCGCGGTGGAAGTACATGTTGTGAGTTAAGAGGATGAGCTGCCGCACGGAGGGCTGGGAGGCCCTCGCGTCTTTGATGATGCCGCGGACGAGACCGGCAACGATATACAGAACGTCGCTGTCGAGGCTCGAGACGGGGTCGTCGATCACCACGACCCGATCGCCAGCGGAGACGTCCTGGGACCTGCTTCCGCGCAGCAGGAAGTAGAAGTAGAGGAACGTCACGAAGGTACGCTCGCCTTCGCTGAGCGTCCCGCCCGCTGGACTCCCGTCCGGTCTGATGAGCTCGTAGCTCGGGCCGCCATCAACGAGCGCGATCTTGAATGCATCGAACCCGACTGAGCTCAGCAGCTGGTTGATCTGATCGACCGTCGGCCTCGTGCTCGTGGTCCGGGTGCTCAGGTCGCTGATCGCCCTGTCCAGCTCAGCCACCATAACTTCGTGCGCCCGCATGGATTCGCCCAGGCCGGCTATCTCTTTGCTCTTACGTGTGTAGTCCCTCTCGTAGTCGGTGAGACTCGACTTGATCTCGTGGTCCAATAGGTGCCGCCAGACCTGAGCGACAAGCGTCTCCCGCTCAGCCTCGCGGCGCTCCAGCATTCCGTTGTGCTCGCGTATGCGTTCCCTGCCGACATCAAGGATGCGATCTATCTCGCTGACGCAACTCTGGAGGGGGTACAGGGTCAACGAGCGACTGGGCTCGCGGACCTTGTCGTCGAGGAGCCTCCGGTTGGCTTCAATCTCGCCACGAAGGCGGGCCACCGCGGCTGGGAGTTCCTCGTCGTCGAACAACTCCCTCCGGCCCGCCGCAGACTCGAGAGCAGCGAGCAGCGCATCGGTTTCTCTCTCGTACTCGAGGCGGAGAGTCTCCACTTCACGGCTCCCGTCGAGGAAGCTCTCGTCGAAGTACGCGGCCAGCTCCTCGGCGAACGGCCTGCTAGTGGGCCGCTGGCAGAACGGACAAACCCCATCGCTCTTATCGAAGTACGCGCGGCCGGTGCTCACCCAGTCGCTGTTGTTCAGGTGCTCGATTAGCGGCGCGATCCCGACGTCGGCGCTGCCGACAAGTGGTCTTGCGAGCACTGGAGCGCTCTCGAGCTGGAGCAGGGGCGCCACATCGAGCGACCGGAGCAACTCTAGGGGTTGCGGTTGGTCGCCCAACAGCACAGATGCCTTGCGCTTGAGCTCCTGGACATCAACCGGCTCGGTTGCGTTGTTCCTGCTCTCAGCGAGTAGCCGAGCGCCGAACCTCTCCTTGCTCGCGTGTAGGCCAGCGAACGCGTCCCTGAACTCGTCGCCGAGTCGAGCCTTCGCGCTCCAGCATTGCTCCATGAAGTGCTCGCGGAGCTTCGCAGCCGTGCCCTGCGCCTCCGCCAGCTGGGTCCGTGCGCGGTCACCCTTGCGCTGGACGTCGTCGCGCTGCTCCTTCGCCTCCTGGAGTTTCCGACGGGCCTCGACGTCTTCTTCGCCCAACGTGAAGATCCCCTTGATCTCCGCGTCGGAGCTGAAGTTGCGCTCGACGAACTCCCGGTTGTAGACCAAGACATCGAG
>JAJYMD010000444.1 GCA_021787255.1 Actinomycetes bacterium
CGCCAGCTCGAGCGGCTCGCCGCCGTGAAGCAGGCGCGCGACGACGATGCGGTCCGACGGTGCCTCGAGCGCCTCGCGCAGGAGGCCGCCGACCCCACGGCAAACCTGATGCCCGGGCTCATCGACGCCGCGAAGGCCCGCGTCACGCTGGGCGAGACGATGCACGCGCTCGAGTCGGTGTTCGGCACGTGGATCGAGCGGTCCGTGGCGTGAGCGGCCCCGTGCCCGCAGGCGCTTCGAGCGAGCCGCCCCTGCGGGTCCTGCTCGCCAAGGTGGGCCTGGACGGCCACGACCGCGGGCTCAGGCTCGTGGCGCGCGTGCTGCGAGACCACGGCTTCGAGGTGGTCTTCGCCGGGCTCCGCCAGACCCCGGAGTCCATCGCCGCGGCGGTCGTCCAAGAGGACGTGGACGTCGTGGGGGTGTCGATGCACAACGGGGCGCACCTCACGCTCGCCCCCGCCGTCGTCGGCGCGCTGCGGCGCGCGGGGCTCGAGACGCCGGTCGTCGTGGGCGGCATCGTCCCGGACGTCGACGTTGCACGCCTCGAAGACGCCGGCATCGCGGCGGTCCTGGGCCCTGGCGCCTCGAACGACGAGGTCGTGGCGGCCGTGCGGAGCGCCGCTGGCCGCGCGGCCTGAAGACTGCCGCGCCGACCCACGGCCCGCCGACCGCAGCCTGCCGGCCGGGAGCCGCCGAGCGGAGCCCGCCGAGCGCAGCCCGCCGAGCGGGAACGCGGACCGGGAACGCCGGCCGCTGCGCGCCGACCGGTGGGCGTCCTGCCCAAGAGGTATCATCGCCGCGGGGATGGGAGGAAACGGGTGGGTCGGCGTTCTCGCCTCTTCCTGGGAAGACGAACCTGTCGCCACCGGTGCGGCACCGGCGAGGAGGGCATCGGCCTCCTCGAGGTCGTCGTCGCGTTCGCGGTGCTCATGGCCGTCCTCGTGCCGACGGCGATCATTCTCCAGACCGCCACCACCGAGGCCTCCACAGCGCGCCAGCGGCTGACCGCGCTCTCGCTGGCCGAGCAGTGCGTCGAGAAGCTCGCCAACACAGGCCCCCCCGTCGCGGACGGCGTGCCGGAGACCGGCACGGCCATCTCGGAGAACACACACTGCATCGGCTCGACACCGGTGGTCGAGTCGACAATGACCTACACAGTGCACGCCGAGTTCACCTGGACGACGGCGGAGGGGACACACCCGGACCTGTGCACGTCCGGGTCGGTGCCGAGCGTGCTGGCGCTGCACGTGTGGGTGACCTGGCGCAGAACACAGCGGATCGACGACGCGACGATCATCGACTACCCGCCGCCGGGGCTCCCGACCGACGGCTTCCTCGCCGTGCAGGTGAACGGCGACCCTCCTGGCAGCCCGCCAGCCGACGCGACCGGCGTCGCATGGGCGACACGGGTCCAGCGCGTCCCGGTCACCTTGACGACGACAGGGTACGTCGCGACGCTCCATCCGGACAGCTACGGGTGCGTCTTCCAGCAGGTGCCGCCTGGCACCTACACCGTGTCGCTCGCCGACCCCCAGTCCGGCGGGGTCCCGGCCACACCGTCGTGGACCGCGAACGCCGACGAGACGACCTCGCCGAGCCAGTCCTCTCTGGTCGTGAACGTCGGCCTGGTGACGCTCGCGACCTTCCAGTACGACGAGGGGTCGTTCGTCTCCCTGTCGTACCCGACCTCCAGCGCGACCGACGGTGGCGTCTCCTGCCCGGCGGCTGGTTCGATCCGCTGCATCGTCTTCGGCCAGGCGCCCGCGTCCGCGGCCGATCCCGGCGCCACACCCGTCGCGCAGCTCTCTGTCCGCACCACCAGCGGCTGGACCGTGGCGCGCCCGCAGGGCGCCGTCCGGCTGGTCGCCGCAGCCTGCGCAGGCACCGTCCGCTGCGTCGTGGTCGGCTACGGGAAGTCCGGCAGCTCCTACGCAGGGGCGATCACCACCACGCCGATCTCCTCTGGGACACCGATCGCCTTCACGCCGAGCACAGTGCCCTCGGGCGTCAGCACGCTGAGCGCGGTGGTCTGCCCGTCTTCCACGACGTGCTACGCGACGGGGAGCGGCTCGAACGGCGCGGTCATCCTGTCCGGCACCCTGAGCACATCATCCGCGTCGTGGGTCTCGGACTCCCTGCCCTCGGGGGTCGCCCGCATCACCGACCTCGCCTGCCCCGCGACCTCGACGTGCTACGCGACGACCTCTCGAGGAGGCGTGCTCTCGCTCTCCTCCAAGACGACCTGGGTCGCCGACACAGTCCCTGCCACAGCCACGGACGCGCCGAGCGCACTGGAGGCGATCTCCTGCACGTCCACCACGAGCTGCTACGCGGTCGGCACGCGCAAGTCCTCGGGCGCCTCGGAGCTCTCGCTCACACCCCTCCTGCCCACCAACTGGGTGCAGGACACCGCACCTACGACACTCGTGTCCCTCTCGGGGCTCGTCTGCAGGCCCGCCTCTTCGGGCGTCTCCTGCTACGCCGATGGCTCGCGCACCACAGGGGGGTCGTCGTACGGCGCCATCGCGTCCTTGTCGTCTCCGACGACCTGGCAGCTCGACGCCCCCTCCGGCGAGGGGTCGATCCGAGCGCTCACATGCCCGAGCGCGACCGCGTGCGCCGCGATCGCCACCACGACCTCCGGCACCCCCGCGCTGCTCTGGAGCACCGGCACCAGCACCTTCACCTCCGAGCCGCTCCCGGCGGACGTCGCGAGGGTCGCCGGCCTCACCTGCCCGGGGACGACGCAGTGCTTCGCCTGGGGGACGGCTTCGTCCGCGTCGGGAGCGACCGCCGCGATCGTCTCGGGCGCGGCCGCGACATGGAACCTCGACACGCTCCCCGAAAGCCCGGTCACCATCTCGCAGATCGCGTGCGGCGGCGGGAGCTGCGAGGCGCCGGGCGCCTCGGTGAGCGGCGCCACGTTCCTCGAGGGCACCCCGACATCGACCAGCTGGGCCGCCGCGTCCCCCTCGGGAATCGAGGGCCTCGTCGTGACTGGCGTTCCCGTCGCCGTCACAAGCTCGGGGCTCGAGACAGTCCGCCCGCTCGAGGTCTCGGTGCCCGCGTCCACAGCGGTCGTCGCGCGCATCGGCCCGCTGTTCCCCTTCCAGAGCGGCTACTCGGTCGCCGCGACCACCTGCGCACCCCTCACGCCGGCGGTGATGACCACCTCGCTCCCGGGCGCGACCGCCAGCGCGACGGTGCCCATGGGGCTTCTCTCGATCCGCGTGACCGACGCGAGCGGAGACCCCGACACAGGGGCCACGATCACTGCGGCCCCCTCGTGCGCCAGCACGCTCTCGGCGCCTCCGGGCAAGACCAACCCGGCGTCGTACACGCTGCCAACGACCGGACCGCTCGGGCTGAGCCAGATCGCCCTCCCCTACGGGACCTACACGCTGAGCGTGACCTACTCGGGGCACACCTGGAAGGGAACGGTCGCCGTCACAGCCACCTCCCTCATCCTGACACCGGTCACACACCCGGTCTCGCGCCCGGTCTCGACACCCGTCCCGGTGGTCGTGACATGAGACGTCGACATCGCTCGGCTGGTCCGGATCACTTGGCTGGTCCCGATCGCCCGGGCCGCGCCGACGCCGGCTTCACCTTGGTGGAGACGATGGTGGTGCTCGCGGTGATGGCCGTGCTGCTTGCGATCACCGTCCCGATCGTCTCGACGCTGGTGCAGGCGTCGGGCCACGTCACGAACACGTACTCGAACGTCGACGAGCAGCTCGTGCTGTCGACGAACCTTCAGCGGCTGCTGCGAGCGGCGGTCGCGCCAGCGCCCAGCTACTACACAGGCGACAAGCCCGTCGACCCCCCTGTCACGCCGTTCGTGCCCGGGAAGGTCGGCCCGACGTCGGTGACCTTCTACTCGAACACCGGGACACCCAACGGTCCGGTGGAGGTCAGGGCCTGGTGCACACCCACACCGACAAGCCCGACACGCTGCAAGGCGCCGACATCGACATTCACCGTCACGGTCACGTCGCCGAAGGCCGGGACCTGCCCCTTCTTGACCGGGACACTGAGCAACCACTGCACATGGCCTGCGACAGCAGCCAAGACGCTCCTCAGCATCCCGCACGTCCGCAACGGCGGCGACACGACGCCGCTCCCGCCCTTCGCGTACGCCTACGGCGCGGCTCCGTCCCCCGGCTCGCCGCTCACGACCACCTCGGTGTGCTCGGTGCCCGGCTATCCGGCCGGCTGCACCCCCACAAGCTCGGACTCCACCACATTCAGCACGTCGAAGTGCCTCCCGAGCACAACACCGGCGCACCCGTTCGCGAAGTGCCCCGTCGGCGAGATCGACGAGATCTCCTACGACCTGCAGATCAACGCGAGCACGAGCGCCCTCTACGGCGGACTGCAGGCCCAGGACGCGACCGGGATCTTCGTGCTCTCGTCGACCTCGATGCTGTACGACGCGGCGGTCGGGTGATGGCGCCGCGTGCGCGCCGGCGCGCCCTGGAGGAAGGCCAGGCGGTGCTCGCCCTCGTGATGACGATCGCGCTGTTCCTCGTGACGACCGGGGGGATCCTCGCCGCCGACGCGGTCCAGCACGACCCCCTGGACCAGATCGACGCGCTCGAGCACTACGCGTACCGCGCGCTCGAGGCCGGGACGAACAGCTACCTGAACACCATCAACGGCCAGCCCGGTCTGGTCGACTGCTCCAGCGCGTCGACGAGCTCCACATGCAGCGCGATCACCTACGACAGGTGGACCGAGGTCCCCGGCACGACATCGAGCGGCTCGACCCCGGAGTACTACCTGTGGACCAACCCCCAGCTGTGCTTCAGCACGAGCAGGACGGCGTTCACCAGGTGCACGCAGACAGCTGCGACCGGGAACTTCGAGCTCTTGCAGGTCGAGATCATCGGCGCCGCGGGCTTCCCGGGCCACTACCGCTACCAGAGCTCGCTCGCGAGCTTCTCGGCCGCCCAGGGGTTCCTCACGCGGGTGTGGTGGAGCAACTACGAGGCCGAGGACCCCTCCCTCACCTCGACGACACCGAAGGCCTGCCACTACTACTGGACAGGCTACGAAGGCACACCCTCCAAGCCGACGTACACAGCCGCGTACTACGGCAGCGACGGGAAGTGCGGCCCGGTCTACTTCGGCCCCCAGGACGTGATCGACGGGCCGGTGTTCACGAACGACTCGGTCTATGTCACGACAGGCCCGGTCTTCGGCACACCTTCGACAGCGCACGCGAGCTCCCCGGTCGACACCGCCGACCCCCACTGCCTCTTCGTCGACCCGCTCCCCACAGCCACACACGGCAAGCCGTCGACCTGCAAGACAGCCGACACAGTCGACGTCGGGCGCTACACAGCCGCCTTTTCCCAGTACGGCCTGCCCGTCGAGCCGATCCCGACGAGCGACACGCAGCTCGAGCAGGTGGCCGCGTTGGACGGCTGCGTCTACTCGGGTCCCACGCTGATCTCGCTGTACGCGACACCTGCGACCAGGTCGGCGTACATGAACGTGACAAGCCTCGAGACCCCCGTCACAGCGAAGAGCGGTCGCGACGAGAACAACGCGGCCACGAACACCCGACGCTGCGTCGGCACACACCTGCCCGCCCCCACCAACGCGCACACAGGCAACGGCGTCCTGTTCGTCGCGAACGCGACGGGGAGCTGCTCGGGCAACGGCGACAGCCCCTTCGACGGCATCCGCCAGGGGAAGGCCACACCGTCGCATCCTTCGACAATCGAGGCACAGATCGTCTACCCCGGCCAGTTCACCGGCACATCGAAGGGCTACGACTTCGTCTACGGCGAGACCCCCAAATCGAACGACTGCGCGGGCGACGCGTTCGTGAAGGACGCGAGCCGCAAGAACGCGCCTGGTGGGGTCCCGGGGATCGCGGGCAACCTCACGATCGCCGCCCAGAACAACGTCGTCGTCACCGGGGACCTCGAGTACACCGACTGCGGCACAGTGTTCTCGACGACCTACCACTACGAGCGCACATGCGCCTTCGACCCCGGTGGCGTGAACGACTCGCTCGGGCTGATCGCCACAAACTTCGTCCTGGTGAACCGTCCCGAGAAGCCGGCCTGCAGCCAGCAGTCCACCGGCGTGAAGTGCTCGGCGAGCGGCCAGCTGCTCGAGGACTGCAAGACAATCTCTTCGACAGTCCCCGCCCTGACAGCGGTCCTGTGCAACCCCGGCCCCACACTGGTCGTCGACGCCGCGATCCTGGCGCTGAAGCACTCCTTTACGGTCGACAACTACACGATCGGCTCCTCCACACATCGCCTGTACGTCTACGGCACGATCGACCAGGACTGGCGAGGCGCGGTCGGCACCTTCGGCTACGGATCGATCGTGTCGGGCTACGAGAAGTACTACGTCTGGGACAGCCGCCTGCAGTACGTGACGGTCCCCCACTACCTGACGCCGTCGACCCCCTCCTGGGAGCTCGCGTCCTCCTCGGTCGTGATGACGACAGGCTGCCCGCCGTGGCCCGAGCCCTACCCGAGCAACGGCCAGGACATCCCCGCGTCGAAGACCTCCGCCCCGACAGGCGCCGCGGGCGCCTGCTGAAGCCCCCCAAGCGGCTGCGAGGCGACGAGCTGCGTCGCGTCTAAGACGGCGCGAGCGTCACCGTGTAGGGGCCCGAGATCCCGCTCGGAAGCACGACCGGCACGCCGTCGATCGACAATTTCGCGGCTCTCGGGGCGCCGAGGAGGATCGTCGCGCGGCCGGCGAGGGAGAGCGAGGAGGACGCGCCGGGCGTGAAGGTTTGCGCCAGCACCGTCGTGCCCGTGGAGGACGTCACGCTCATCCAGCAGTCGGCTGTCGTGGCGCCGACGGTGAGCTCGTACCTCGAAGCGGAGGGCGCGTAGGTGGCAGACGAGCTCGTCGAGCTCACGGCGGTGTACTGCGCAGGGACCCTGGTGGTGGTCGGCGGGCTCGAGCCCGCAGTCGCGTGGGCGTGGGTAGGGCTCCGAGAGGGGGTGCGAGCGTGAGCTGGCGAGGACGAGGAGCCCGCGTGCGCCGACCGGTGCGTCGGGTGGCGGGTGCGCACGACGACGTACGCCGCTCCGCCGACTGCGAGGACCACCACCACGGCAGCGAGGGAAGCCCCCAAGCGGCGGGCCGGACGTTCCATCACCGAGAGCGAATGGTCTCTTCGACCCCGCGCCTCGCCGGCCGCGGCGGTGCTGCGCCGGCGGGCGTCATCGGTGCCCGGCTCCTCGAGGCCGTCGTGCGCCCACGCGACCGGTCGATCACCGGACGACGGCATAGGTGCGTCTGCGCCCGGGGCTGCCCGCGGCCCGACCCGGCGCTCCCCGCCGGCCACCTGGCCCAGCACGTCCAGCGCCTGGCGGTACCCCTTGACCGACTGCGCTTCCCTGCCTCCCCGCCTGTGGACGGCGACAGCCACGGCGACGACGAGCACGACGCACACGCCGAGCGCGACCGCGACCTCCACGTCCTCCATATAACAGGATCCGCGGAGCCCACGCGAAGGCGGGTGCACGCGAACCCGGCGCACTTCACGTGCACCGGACAAGGATCCGCTGAATCCCGCGTTGCTGTAGCCTCTGATTGCAATCCAGCTGGAACAGCGGTACGTGCTGCGAGCAGGTCCTTGCGAAGCACCGGTCCGTGGGAGGAAGACGTCTTTGCGAAGAAGAGGTCTTTGCCGAGGACCGGTATTTCGAGGTCGTGGTCTTTGCCAAGGACCGGTCTTTGCCGAGAACAAAGGAAAGAGCGATGACGGCCATCGGGATCGAGAAGATCGACGGAAGGCGGGCGCGGAGCCTCAGGACGCGCGACGCGATCGTGGGCGCGTTGCTCGACCTCGTGGCAGCCGGCGACCTCGCTCCGACCGCGCAGCGGATCGCCGATCGCGCGAGCGTGTCGGTGCGGTCGCTGTACCAGCACTTCGCCGATGTCGAGGGCCTGTACGCCGAAGCCGCCGAACGGACCTACGAGTGGGCGCGCCAGACGGAAAAGGACGTGGATCCCTCGCTTCCGGTGCTCTCCCGTGTCGACGAGTTCGTCGAGAGCCGGGCGCGGGCGCTCGAATCACTCCTGTCGTTCCACCGCGCAGTTCGAGTCGTCGAGCCGACCTCGGACCGGGTGCGGAGGTACCGACGGGCGATGGACAAGTGGGAGAAAGACCGCGTCGCGAGCGTCTTTGCACCCGAGCTGAAGGCGATGGACTCGGCTCGCCGTGCGGTCGCGCTCGCGGGCATCGACGTCCTCGCCAGCGCGGACTCCTGGGACCACTTGCGGCGCAACGGCCAGTCGGTCCGCTCCGCCCGCCAGACGGTCCGGGCCGGGATCCTCGGGCTGCTCGGCGCCTGATCGGCCCTGGCACCCAGCACCGCGGCTCAGGTCCGTAGTCGGCTCAGGTCCGCAGTCCGGCCCGAGGCCGAAGCTCGGCTGGGATCTCGGCGCGACGAGGGTTCGCGCGGTCCCGCGCCGACAGCACAGGATCGGCAAGCCCCCAGTCGGCGCCCACCTCCGGATCGTCCCATGAAAGGCCCAGCTCGTCGGCGGGGTTGTAGTAGCTGTCGACGAGGTACCAGAGCAGCACGTCACTCATGGCCGCGAACCCGTGCGCCACGCCTGGCGGGATGAACAGCCCACGGTCCTCTTCCCCGCGCAGCTCGATCGTCTCGGTGACCCCGTCGGTCGCCGACCCCTCGCGCAGGTCGTGCAGCACGACGCGCGCCCGGCCTCGAAGGACGTACCAGTAATCGGCCTGGTGCAGATGGTAGTGAAGGCCGACGACGGCGCCGGCCTGCTTCTCGGAGCGGTTGGCCTGCACCATCTCACGTCCGAGCGGGAGCCACTGACGTCGGTACGTCTCGACGAACTTCCCCCTCTCGTCGCCGTGGACGTCGGGGACGACCACGACGACGTCTTCGATCGAGCACGAAAGGAACGTCGGCACGGCCGAACAGTAGCGGTCCCGTCCCACCTCCCGGCAAGGCCACGCCGAGGCCGCGCTGGGGCGGCGGCCAAGGCCGCCCTGGGGCCGTGGCCAAGGCCGTGCTGAGGCCGTGGCCAAGGCCGTGCTCAGGGCCGGTCAGGAGAGCACGAGGAACCCGTCTCGAAAGCATGCGATCCCCTCGTCGACGAGCGCGCGGGCGATGCGCAGCGCGCGCGGCCCTTGGTCGGGCCACCCTGCTGCGCTCGCCACCTCGCTCGAGGCGACCGGTCCCGCACGCAACGCCTGGACGAGCTTTCCGCGGCCTTCCCGGTCCGATCCTGCGAACGTCCCCTGCCGCCGGCGCCCGGGCTCGGCGGGGTCGGGGGCCCCTGCCCTGCCGCCTGCGCCGGCCCACCGGCAGCGCGCGACCAACGGGCAGGTCCCGCAACGAGGCCGACGCGCAGTGCAGCAGCGTGCCCCGAGATCGAGCATCGCCTGGTTGAACCGCCACGCGTCGCTCGCCGGCACGAGCCGGTCCGCCATCCGCTGGGCCTCCTTCCCGCCGATCGGCCGCCCGGCGATCGCGCGGGCGAGCACCCTCGAGACGTTCGTGTCCACCACGCCGATCGGGGCGCCATGGGCGAAGGCCAGAACGGCGCGCGCGGTGGAAGGGCCGACGCCGGGGAGCGCCAGCAGAGCGCCGAGCTCGCCAGGCACCCGGCCTCCGTGACGCTCGACGAGCGTGACTGCCGTCCGGTGGAGGTTCAGCGCACGGCGGTTGTAGCCGAGACCAGCCCACGCCCGCACCACCTCGCCGACGCCGGCGGCAGCACACACCTCGGGCGTCGGGAAGCGGGCGACGAAGCGGCGGAACGGCTCCACGACCCGAGCCGCCTGGGTCTGCTGGAGCATCACCTCGCTCACGAGGACGAGCCACGGGTCCCTGGTGGCTCGCCACCGAAGGTCTCGCCACAGGTCGGCCGCGGCGTCGAGGAGCGCGCGGCGAACCGCCTCGAGCTCACGATCATCGAGACCGGCGCGCCTCGCGCGGGCTCCGTTCGTCGGCTCCACGCGTCCTTCCTGTCAGCTCCACGCGTGGTCTTCGCGAGGTCGGCGCCGCGCGGGGAGCGCCGCTCGCTTCCAGACCATCACCTTGCGGCGAAACGAGCACACCTCTTCGCCCCGCTGGTTGAACGCCTTGGTCTCGACGGTGACGATCCCGCGGTCGTCCTTGGTCCTCGACGCGACCGCGTCGAGGACCCTCGTCTCTGCATAGATCGTGTCTCCGTGGAACGTCGGGTTCCGATGCACGAGCGACTCCACTTCGAGGTTGGCGATCGCCGAGCCGCTCACGTCGGGGACGCTCATGCCCAGCGCGAGCGAGTACACGAGGTTGCCCACGACGACGTTGCGGCCGTGGACGGTGTCGTGCTCGGCGAACCAGGCGTCCGTGTGGAGCGGATGGTGGTTCATCGTGATCATGCAGAAGAGGTGGTCGTCGTACTCGGTGACGGTCTTGCCCGGCCAGTGCCGGTAGACGTCACCGACGACGAAGTCCTCGAAGCATCGGCCGAAGGGCCGTTCGTGGATGGTCATGGCACGGGTGTAGCCCGCCGCCGGGCTCGGGTCCAGCCTGCTCCTTCCGATCCTTCCGACGCAGCGTGCGGCTACCCGACGGCGGGCGGCAGCGGTCGGGTCGTGAACCCGAGGTCTGCGCCGGGGAGCGCCTCACCGTCGATGGTGAGGCGCCAGGTGTAGCGGGCGCCGGGCGGAAGCGGGATCGGCCCCATGTTCACCGCGAGCGCGACGTCGATCGGCGACCCCGCGGGCAGGCCTGGCGGCTGGCTCACGGTGAACTCCCCGCGTACCTCCACGGGCTGGGAGCCCTCCTGAGTCTGC
>JAJYMD010000421.1 GCA_021787255.1 Actinomycetes bacterium
GGCGGCGGTATCGTGCCGATCGCCGCCGTGACCGCGCTGCCCGAGCTCGACGCGGGCGCAGATCGCGCGATCGGCCATTACACGCACGAGAAGAACCCGCTGCTCGCGTGCGCGGCGCTCACGACCATCGAGATCATCGAGCGTGACGGTCTCGTCGCACGCGCCGCGGCGCTCGGTGAGCTCGCCGGGCGGCGCCTCGCCGAGCTGAAGACGGCCCATCGGCTGATCGGCCATGTCCGGAACAAGGGGCTCCTGATGGGGATCGAGCTCGTCAGGGACCGCGCGTCCAAAGAGCGTGCCACCGACGAGGCCGACGCCGTGCTCTACCGCTGCCTCGAGCTCGGGCTCAGCTACAAGACGACGATGGGGAACGTCTTGACCTTGACGCCGCCGCTCGTCGTCGAGGAGCACGAGCTCGAGCGCGCCTTCGAGATCCTCGACCAAGCGATCTCCGAGATCGAGACCACGCGCCGCTGAGCCTGGCCCGGCCGTCCGCCTGCTGCAGCGCAGCCCAGCTCGAGCGCCGGGCAGGAGCGTTGACTCGTCGAGAGGATGAACGTAAGGTGAACGGAAAGTGAACGTGGGGTAAACCAGGTGACCGGATGGTGAACTCGTGGGAGCGAGGAGACGAAGCGCCGGGTGCGTCGGGCGCCACCCCACGGGCCAAGACGGGGAGATGCCGACGTGGCGGACGCGCTGATCGTGGTGGCGGCCGCCTTCGCGGTCGTCGCCGGCGCCAACGACGGCAGCTCGATGCTCTCGGCCGGGGTCCGCGTCCCTGGGCTGCGACCGGTGTGGAGCCTGGCCATTCTGCTCGCCGCGATCGTCGTCGGGCCCTGGGCGCTGTTCGGGACCCGGGTGGCGACGACCTTCGCGCACCAGCTCGTGCCCTTCCAGGGGCCGGAGGCCGACCGCGCGCTCCTGGTGGCCGCGGCGGCGTCGATGGTCGTCGTGTTCGCGCTCACCCGTGCAGGCCTGCCGACGAGCCTGACGCTGTCGCTGATCGGCGCCGTCACGGGAGCCGGGATCGGCGCGGACCTGCCGGTCCGCCTCGGCGTGCTGGTCACGATCCTCGCCTTCGGCCTGTGCGCTCCACTGGTCGCGGCCGCGGTCGCGTACGGTGCGTCCCGCTGGCTCAGCCGCTCGCTGAGCGGCAGGCGTGTGAGCACACGGTTGCGCCACCTGCACATCGGCGCGTTCTCGCTCCAGTGCCTCGCGTACTCGGCGAACGGCGGCCAGAAGATGCTCGCCGTCTTCGCGCTCACCGCGGGAGCGACGTCTTCGGGCATGGTTCGCGACCCCTGGTGGCTCGCGCTCTCCGTCGCCGGGCTGTTCGCGCTGGGTGTCGCGCTCGGCTTGCGCAAGGTGAGCGCGAAGGTCGGCACGGGCATCCTCGCGGTGCACCTCAGGCACGCGGTCGTCGCCGAGCTGTGCACCTTCGCGCTGGTGATGGCAGCGGGCCTCGGGGGGGTGCCGGTGACGGCGAGCCAGTCCCTCGCCGGGGGGCTCGTCGGTGCGGGCGCCAGCGAGTCCCGCTCCCGTGTGCGCTGGCCGGTCGTGGGAAGACTGGTCGGCGCATGGGTGGTCACGCTGCCCGCGAGCGTCGGACTGGCTGCTCTGGCGAGCGCGCTGTGGCGGTTGGCGTCGTGATCGGGAGCCTCGCGCGGTGAGCGTCGTCCGGCGCCAGCGGCTGGCCGTGGGGGTGGCCCGCTTCGCGAGGGACCTGGCGGGGCGCAGCTCGTCTCGGCTCCTCACACTGCTCGTGGACCAGCTCGATGCCACCTCCCTCGGGGTCACGCTGGTCTCGCGGCTTGCCGCCGGGGAGGTGTCGCCCGCGCAGGCACGCGACGAGATGCGCGAGCTCGAGCATGCCGGCGACGACTCGCGTGCCGAGCTGGTCGGCCACATCGGGAGGGTGCTGAGCACCCCGATCGACCCCGAGGACCTCTTCCGCCTCTCGCGCTCGATCGACGACGTGCTCGACAACCTCCGCGACTTCGTGCGCGAGGTGGACCTGTACCACCCTGAGGACCTCGCGCTCGAGGCTCCGCTCATCCGTGCGCTGGCTGACGGCGTCGAGTCCATGCGCACAGCGGTTGCAGAGCTGCGTGCGCCTCGCGGCAACGCGCGTGAGGCGACGCTCGCCACGCGCAAGGCGGCAGGCGGGACTCGCCGCCTCTACCAGCAGCAAGTCGCGGCGCTGTTCGACCTTCCCCTCGACGCCGAGACCCTGAAGCACCGTGAGCTCCTCCGGCGGCTCGACGTCGTGGGACTTCGGCTCGGGGAGGCTGCCGACGCGCTCGCCGACGGCGCGCTCAAGCGGAGCCGCTGAGCCTCCTCGGGTCCGTGGGCAACGGCCGGAGAGGGCCTGAGCGGCCCGGCGACCGCCTCCGTGAACGGCCGGTGACGTGCAAGTGAACGCAGGGTGATCACGGCGAGGCTCCATAGCCTGCGGGCTATCGTCGGCATGGCTCGATCGCCATCACGCGCCAGGTTGCCACGGGTTGACAATAGGCAGTGCGAACGAGCCCGATCGAAGGGGGGCCATGTCATGCGAAGTCGGTGGTTGCGTCTGCAGTTGGCAGGAGTCGCAGCGCTCCTGTTGGGGGCGTCGGGATCATTGGTCGGCTGGTCGCCGAGCGGTGCTTCGACGTCCAGTCTCGGGTCGTCCGTGACGATCTACGAGGCGACAGGCGCCGAACCCTGGTTCAACGCGGAGTTTGCGCAGTTCGAGAGCAAGTACCATGTCCACGTCAACATCGTGGACACAGGGAGCGGGGCGCTCACCAGCCGGGCCCTTCTCGAGAAAGCGCACCCGCAGGCCGACGTCCTCGTGGCGCTTCCTCCCTTCATCGAGGAGGCGGCGGAGAAGGGCATCCTCGCCCCGACCCATTTCGCGGACGAGAGGACAGCCCAGCCGACGACAGGCCACGGGTACTGGTACGCGCTGATCAACAACTACGAGAACTTCATCTACAACCCGACGCTCGTGAAGCCGGCGCCCACCACCTGGAAGGACCTTCTGACAAAGAGGTTCGCCGGCAAGATCAGCTACTCGAACCCGACCACCGCCGGTGACGGCTTCGCGGTCCTCTGGGTGCTCCAACAGGAGTACGGGCTGAGTGACGCGCTGAAGTACTTGAAGCAGCTCGAGGCCAACGTGTCGGCCCACCCGCCGGGCACCGGCGCCCAGGACGCGCTCGTGAGCAAGGGCGAGGACCTCGTCGCGAACGGCGACGTCCAGATGGACCTGTCCGATGCCCATCACGGAGACAACATCAAGGTCTGGTTCCCCGAGGACACAAAGGGCCAGAAAGAGACCTTCTCGGACCCGTATGCCGCGGGGCTCGTCAAGAACGCGCCGAACGCCGCGGCTGGCAAGGCGCTGTTGAACTTCCTGTTCTCCACAAGCGCACAGGACCAGATCCCGTCGCTGTGCTTCGGACTGCCGGGCCGCGTGAACGTGCATCCGAAGTCCGCGGTGTACACGGAGTGGAAGAACCTGCTGAAGGGTGTGAAGATCTTCCCCGTGACATGGAAGCAGGTCGTGAAGGAGCAGGCCTCGCTGCTCAAGGACTGGAGCACGCAGGTCGAAGGGGCTTGACGGTGGCGTCTTCGGCGCACGTCGCCGAGACGGCCGACGCCGTGCCACCGGGCGCCGGTGGGGTCTCGGCCGTCGCTGCCGGCGTAGTCGGCGCGCCTGTGGCAGGGCGGCGCACGGAGCGCGCGCTGCGCTCCCGAGGCCGCGCCCGCGCCGCTGCCCATCACGCAACCGGCGTCTCCTTCGAGCAGGTGCAGGTCGCGTACAAGCGCACGGTGGTGCTCGAGGACTTCTGCCTCGGGGTCGAGCCCGGAGAATTCTTCGCGATGCTGGGTCCGAGCGGGTCGGGCAAGACGACGGCGCTCCGGGCGGTGGCAGGCTTCGTGAAGCTCACCTCCGGCCGTCTGCTCATCGGCAACCGGGACGTTGCGATGCTGCCCCCCTACCGCAGGGACGTGGGCATGGTCTTCCAGCAGTACGCACTGTTCCCGCACATGACCGTCGAGGAGAACGTTCGGTTCGGGCTGACGGCGCGTCACTGGAAGCGGGCCCGTGCCAACGAGCGCGTCGCGGAGGTGCTGTCCCTCGTCGGCATGGGAGCCTACGGGGGCCGTCAGCCCCGCGAGCTGTCCGGCGGCCAGCAGCAGCGTGTGGCGATCGCTCGCGCGCTGGCGGTGGAGCCGAAGGTGCTGCTCTTGGACGAGCCGCTCTCCGCGCTCGACGCGCAGCTGCGGATCGGCATGCGCGAGGAGCTCGCAGCGCTCCACGCGAGGCTGCCGGACCAGACGATCCTCTACGTCACCCACGACCAGGAGGAGGCCATGCAGCTCGCCGACCGGGTCGCAGTCCTCCACGACGGCCAGCTGGTCGAGGTCGGCACGCCTCGCGAGCTCTACGAGCGACCGCGCAGGCGCTTCACCGCCGGCTTCGTCGGCGTGACGAACCTCCTCGAGGTCGAAGCGCTGCCCGAGACGTTCGCCGCGACACGCGTGCGCGTGCGGTTGGGTGCGGCCGAGATCGTCGCGATCGCGCACGAGCGTCCTCGGCCGGGAACCGGCCTTTTGTGCCTGCGTCCCGCTCACCTGCACTTCGATCGTCCTGGCGCGCAGAACCACGTCTCGGGCACGGTCCGGGAGGTCTCCTGGCGCGGGCCGACGCTCCACGTCGTGGTCGCCGTCGGGGACCAGTCGGTGAAGGTCGACGTCCAAGCCCACGCACCGTGCCCGGCCGTCGGGGACACGGCCGACATCGGCTTCAGCGTGGACGCGGCCGTGCTCCTCGATCCCGAGTGACGTCGGGAACGGGCTCGTGAGGCGGTGACTCAGCTCGTCGCGACCCCCGACGTCGCCGCGCCTGCACCGCAGCGCCCGGCACCATCTGTAAAGACGCGCAGTCGGGGAGCCCGCCTGCTGCGGTCCGTCGCCTCGATCGCGCCGCCGCTCGTCGTGCTCGGCTTGTCGTTCGTCTACCCGATCGTGTTGCTCGCTCGGCGATCGTTGTCGCCTTCCACAGGAACCGGATGGACCCTCAGCCAGTACCAGGGGCTCGCGCGCTCGGCGATCTTCCTGCACTCGCTCGTCACGACGGTGGAGATCGCGGGCAGCGCGACCGTCGGCTGCGTCGTGCTCGGCCTCCTGCTCTCGCTCTCGCTCTCGTTCATGGCGTTCCGAGGCGGCGGCATCATCGGCCGGCTGGTGGACGTGGTGATCGCGTTCCCCTCGTTCCTGATCGTCCTCGCCTTCATCTTCTTGTACGGCTCGACCGGCGCGGTGAACGTGGGCCTCGAGCACCTCTTCGGCCTGTCACAACCGCCGATCGGCTTCCTCTACTCTCCGGTGGGCTCGGTGTGCGCGGAGATCGTCTACTACACGCCGTTCGTGATGCGCCCGATGCTCGCGGCGTTCTCCCAGATGGACGAGCACCTGATCGAGGCAGCCGCGAACCTCGGAGCAAGACCGTGGCGAGTCGTCGCCCGCGTCGTGCTCCCCTACGGCGTCCCGAGCCTCCTCGCTGGCGGAAGCCTCGCGCTCGTGCTCACCGTGAACGAGTTCGGGATCAATCTCTTTCTCGGGGCCAAGAGCGTCACCACGCTCCCTCTGCTCATCTACAGCTATGCGATCCTCCAGATCAACCTGCCGACGGCGGCCGCGATCGCGCTGGTGAACGCAGTGCTGTCGTTCGGCCTCTACGCGATCTACCGCTCGCTGACCGGGAAGGTGGTCCGTGCTCGTCTGGTCTAGACGCTGGCAGCGAGCCATCCGGGTGGTCACCCTCGCGGTGATCCTCCTCGTGTTCGTCCTCCCCTTCGTGGTGATCGTCGTCGCGAGCTTCGCCGGACAGTGGAACGGGGTGCTGCCCTCCGACATGGGCGTGCAGAATTACGTGCATCCCACAGCCGACGTGACCGGTGCCCTCGTCGTCAGCCTCGTCACGGCGTTCTCCGCCACGGTGGCCGCCAACGTCTTCGGCGGCTGGGCCGCCCTGGTCGCTCGCAGGTTCGGTCGCGGAGTGCGCCGATCGCTCGACGTCGTGTACTTCATGCCGATCGCCGTGCCCTCGGTCGTGATCGGACTGAGCCTGCTCGTGGCCTACAGCGAGCCGCCGGTGGTGCTCGACGGCCAGGCGGTGCTCGTGATCATCGCCCACACCGTGATCATCACGCCGTTCGCGTACAGCGCCATCTCCGCGGGCCTGGCCCAGCTCGACCCCGCCTACGAGCAGGTGGCCGGGAACCTCGGGGCGAGCCCGGCTCGTGTCCTGACGAGAGTGACCCTGCCGCTCGTGCTGCCGAGCGTCATGGCCGGCGCCGCGTTGTGCTTCGCGCTGTCCATCGGCGAGCTGGGCGCGACGTCGATGGTGTACCCGCCGACCTGGCAGACGATGCCCGTGAACATCTACAGCCTCGCCGAGCGCGGCTACTACCTCGGCGCCGCGGAGCTCTCGGTCGTGCTGCTCGCCACGGCCCTCGTCGTGCTCGTCCTCAGCCTGCGCGTGCGGACCCGGGCCGTCGTGCGGTGACAAAAGAGGGCGACCGGCCGAAGCCCCGAGCTCGCAGCGGGCGGGCGGCAACGCGAGCTTGCAGATCCGAAGCGCCAGAGCGTGGAGCGCGAGTCGTAAATGGCGGCCATCGACAAGTTCGGGTTGTCCAGCGACGCGCGCTGGAGCAAGGTTGACGTGAGGTGGCCGACGTGAAGGTGGACGTGAGATGACAGACGAGGCACGGCGCGAGTGCAACTTCATCGCCGGTGAGTGGCGGCCTTCGGCGTCGGGCGCCACGCGGCCGAACCTCAATCCCGCAGACGTCGCAGACGTCGTCGGGCATTTCGCCGACTCAGGAGCAGAGGACGTCACCGACGCCGTCGAGGCCGCCGTCGCGGCCGCGCCGGCATGGCGCGACCTCACCCCGGTCGCGCGCGGGGAACTGCTCCAGCGCGCCGGCGAAGTGATCCGCGAGCGCTCCGAGGAGTTCGCCGCGGCGATCACCCGAGAGCAGGGGAAGCTGCTGCGCGAGGCCAGGGCCGAGGTCAGCCGGGCGCTGTCGATCCTCACGTTCACCGCAGGCGAGGGGCGTCGCCTGAACGGCGTCACGACGCCGGCAGAGGAGGCGCGCACGTTCTCGTTCACCTTCCGCACGCCGATCGGGGTCGTCGGCCTGATCACGCCGTGGAACTTCCCGATCGCCATCCCGCTTTGGAAGGTCGCGCCCGCGCTCTTGTCGGGGTGCACCGCCGTCTTGAAGCCGTCCCCGTTCACCCCCCTCACCGCCGCGCTGCTCGTGGAGGCGTTCGCCGACGCCGGAGTGCCTCCGGGAGTCCTGAACCTCGTCCAGGGCGACAGGGTCCCGGGAGAGGAGCTCGTTCGGGACGCGCGCGTCGCGGGGATCTCGTTCACCGGGTCTTTGCAGGTCGGCACTGCGATCCACGTCGCGGGTGCGCCAAGGCTGTTGCGCACCCAGCTCGAGCTCGGCGGCAAGAACGCGCTCGTGGTGCTCGCCGACGCGGACCTCGACGCCGCGGCGCGCGCGATCGTCTTCGGGGCGTTCGGGCAGGCCGGACAGCGATGCAGCGCGACGAGCCGTCTCGTGGTGGACCGCCGCGTCCGCGATGAGCTGGTGGAGAAGGTCGCAGCGACCGTCGGGGCCTATCGCGTCGGCCCGGGGACCGATCCTTCCTCCGACGTGGGGCCGGTGGTGAACGCGCAACGGCTGGAGGCGTGCCTCGCGGCGGTGTCCGAGGCGCAGAGGGAAGGTGCCCGGGTCGTCGTCGGCGGCGGGCGCGCGACCGGCGACCTGCCCGAGGGCTACTACATGACCCCGACCGTCCTCGTCGACGTGGCGCCCGGCTCGACCATCGCCCAAGAGGAGGTGTTCGGGCCCGTGCTGTCGGTGATCTCCGTCGACGGCTTCGAGGAGGCGATCTCGGTGGCCAACGGCGTTCGCTACGGCATGGCTGCCGCCGTCTTCACCCAGGACCCCTCCCGCGCCTTCGAGGCGCTCGGACGTCTCGAGGCCGGCATGCTGCACGTGAACCGCCCGGGAGTCGGCTCCTATTCGCACATGCCCCACGGGGGTGTGAAGGCCTCTGCGTACGGACCGCCCGAGATCGCCCCGCAGGTCTGGGACTTCTACACGGACTGGAAGTCGGCATGCGTGACGTACTAGACGGCACCACTCGCCTCGACGGAACCGCGCGCCTCGACGGCACACGCGGCGCAGGGGGAACGGCCGCGTCCTTCGCCGCTGCGGCCGCTGCGGCCGCTGCATCCGCTGCGTCCTCTGGGGCCGACGAGAAGTGCGGCTCTGCGTCCAACGACGACAAGGTGATGTCCGCGGCCGAGGCCGTGCGCCGGTTCGTCCTGCCGGGATCGATCGTCGGCATGGGAGGCCAGAACATCAACCGCTGCCCCATGGCGCTCGTCCACGAGATCGTGCGCCAGGGGGTCGGGGGGCTGGTCCTCATGGGCTGCAACCTCTCGCTGCCCGCCGACATGCTCGTCGCCGCGGGCCTCGTGGTCCGTACCGAGCAGGGGAGCGGCAACCTCGAGCGGTACGGCACCCTGTTCGCCTGGCGCCGGGCCGTCGAGCGCGGCGAGATCGTCGTCGAGGACCACAGCCACCTCACGATGGTGACGCGGTTCCTGGCCGGGTCCCTCGGACTGCCGTTCATCCCGACGCTCAGCCTGCTGGGCAGCGACATGGCGCCGCCGGCCGACGGGACCCCGAGAGGCAGCATGGCGGCAGCGGTCGACCCCTGGGCGGGACAGCCGGTGGTGCTCCTGCGCAAGGCTCGGCCCGACGTGTCGCTCCTGCACGTCCACGCCGCCGACGCGCGGGGCAACGTGATCATCGAGGGGGTGACGAGCCACGAGATCGAGATGGCGAAGGCCTCCGCGGTGACGATCGTCACCTGCGAGGAGCTGGTGGAGGACCACGAGGTGTCCCGGCGGCCCGAGCAGGTCTCGCTCCCCTCGGCCTATGTCGGCGCGGTCGTCGTCCAGCCCTTCGGCGCGTTCCCGACCTCCGTCTACCGACGCTACGACTTCAGCGAGGACGACATCGTCGAGTACCAGTCGGTGGCACGCGCCGGTGACGCCGACGTCCGGCGCTGGCTCGACGAGCACGTGCGGGCGGTCGCCGATTTCGACGGGTTCCTCGCTCGTCGCGACCCGGCAGGGACGGTGCGCGCCGAGCTCGTCTCGACGATGGAGACGATCACGATGGAGACGATCACGATGGAGACGATGCTGTGAGCGAGCCGGCCACGAACCGCGAGCTCCTCGTCTTCGAGGCGGCCCGGCGCGTCCACGACGGAGAGTGCGTCATCGTCGGCACCGGGCTCCCCCTGCTGGCGGCGCTGGTCGCCCAGCGGACCCACGCTCCGAGGGTCCAGCTCATCATCGAGAGCGGCGTCGTCTTCCCGACGGTGCTGCCGACCCCGATGTCGGTGGTGGACCCGCGCCTCATGCACGCGCCCAGCCGGCTGGGTTCGCTGCTCGAGGTCCTGGGCGGCTTCGTCCAGCGCGGGCTCGTGGACGTCGGCTTCCTCGGCGGCGCGCAGGTGGACGAGCGGGCCAACATCAATTCGACCTGGGTGGAGGGCGACGACGGCAAGCGGCGCCGGCTCCCCGGCAGCGGCGGCGCGAACGACATCGCGTCGAGCTGCCGTCGGCTCGTGGTGCTGATGTCCCACGAACGGCGCCGTTTCCCCGCCCGCTGCGACTTCGTGACGAGCCCGGGGTTCCTGAGCGGTCCCGGAGCCCGGCGGGCTGCGGGCCTGCCGCCGATGTCGGTGACCGTGCTCACCGACCTTTGCGTGCTCGAAGGCGACGACGACGAGGGCCGGCTCCGGCTGGCGGCGCTGATGCCGGGCGTGTCCGTCGACGACGTGCTCGATCGGATGCAGTTCGTGCCGGTGGTGCCCGAGGACGTCGCAGTGGTCTCCCAGCCGCCTGCGAGCCAGCTGGACCTGCTGCGGGAGGTCCTCGATCCCGACCGGCGGTACTTCCCGGAGGCTGCCGGCATGACCGAGAAGGCGTGACATGACGTGAGCGAGAAGCGCTGACATGACGTGAGCGAGAAGCGCTGACATGACAAGGAGGAGAACGTGACCAACGCGAGCTCGACGACGGAGAAGTCGGAGCCCCACGAGCCACAGCCGTTCCGCTGGCGGACCGGCATCGCCTACAAGACCCGCGACCGGATCGTGGTCCGCGGCTACGACGTGAACGAGCTGACCGGCAACATCGACTTCGGCTCGATGACCTACCTCATCTTGCGCGCCGAGCTCCCGAGCCCCGCGCACGCCGCGATGACCAACGCCATGATGGTGAGCCTCGCAGAGCACGCGATGTCGCCGTCGTCGGCGACCGTGCGCTTCGCGACCTCGGGCGGCGCGGAGCTGAGCGCGGCCGTCGCCGCGGGCATGGCCGCGATCGGGCGGCTCCACGGCACCGCCGACCGTCCTGCGCAGATGTTCCTCGGGGTCGCAGAGCGCGCCGCCGCCGAGCACGTCGACGTGGCCGAGGCCGCGCGACGCACGGTGGCGGAGATGCGGGCCCGGCGAGAGTCGATGCCGGGGTTCCACCACCCTCAGCACATTCGCGATCCGAGGACCGCCCGCCTGCTCGGCCTCGCCGAGGAGCTGGACATCGCCGGCGACTACGTGGCCGTCGCGCGCGCGATGGAGGACGCGACCGAGGGAGTCTTCGGACGCCGCCTCTACCTGAACGGAGATC
>JAJYMD010000450.1 GCA_021787255.1 Actinomycetes bacterium
TCTACCTTGCCCTCCGCGAAGGTCGCGCACCGCTTCGGCTACGCGCTCGTCGAAGGTGCCGGGGGCGCGCCGGACATCTTCAAGCAGCACCTCGACAACGTCTTCGACGTCTCCTATCCCGTCGCGACAGGCCTGACGCCCTTCGCCAAGTGGATCGCGTCGATGCCGAAGTCCAAGCGGCCCACGACGGCCGCGTACGCGACGATCACAACAATCTTCACCTCGTCCGCGTTCCCGACTGCACGCTCGATCCTCGAGAAGGCGGGAGTGAAGACCGTCTACACAAAGGTGTTCCCGACAGAGACGACCGACTTCACCCCGATCGCGGACGCGATGGCCGCGAGCAAGGCGCAGATCGCCCTCGTCGGGTCGGTCGACGTCCCGACCGTCTCCGCCTTCATGAGCGCCTTCGAGACGGCTCATTACAACCCGAAGGCCCTGATCTTCACCTCCGGTCCAGACGAAGGCGCGACGTTCCTGAAAGCCGTCGGCACAAAGAACGCCATCGGGATCATGAACCCGAACGGCTGGTACCCGGGGATCAAGAACCCCCTCAGCGAGGCGATGGTGAAGGAGTACATCAAGACGTACGGCGGCACCGCGACGGACGTCACCGCGACAACCGCGGAGGCGTACTCGGTCGGTGAGGTCCTTACGCAGGCCGTGGACGCGACGCACAGCCTCACAAACAAGAAGATCATCCAGTACCTGCACAGCGGCAAGACCATGACGTCGGTGCAAGGTCCCGTGAAGTTCAACGCTCTCGGGGAGAACGTCGACGGGCTGGTCTTCTGCTTCCAGTGGCAACTGGTGCATGGCAAGCCGACACTGGTCCAGGTGCTGCCTACGAACGCCGTGGGCTCCGTGCGCCCCTTGTACCCGAAGCCCCCGTGGAGCAGTTGACGCAGCCTGCAAGCCACCCGTTCGGCTCCCCTGGCCGCCAGCGGTAGCCGGGGGGCCGGCGGGTGCCCGGCGACGAAGGGGCGAAGGAACTGAAGGACGGATCGGGATGGGCACGCTGCTCGTCGAAGCGTTGATCGACGGGGTGCTGACCGGCGGGCTGTACGCGCTCATGGCCGCCGGCCTCACCCTCATCTTCGGCATGCTCGAGATCATCAACATCGCCCAGGGCATCTTCGTGGTGCTCGGGTCCTACCTCAGCTACGCGCTCTGGGCGCACCTGGGGATCGACCCGTTCCTCGGGCTCCTTATCACGGTCCCCGCCCTCTTCTTCGTGGGTGTCGGCGCGGAGTGGGCCTTCCTGCGCCGTCTCGGAGACCGAGACCGCGTCTCGATGTCCATCCTGGTGACGTACGCGATCTCGCTCGTCATCGAGGGTATCCTCGACATCGTCTTCGGGACGACATTCGTGCAGATCCGACCCTCGTACTCGACGAGCACGTGGCACGTCTTCGGCTTCTACCTGCCCGACATCTATGTCTACGGCTTCGCCTTGGCGGTCGTGCTCTTGGCGGCACTGTTCGCCCTGATGTACCGAACCCGCTTCGGGGCAAGCCTGCGAGCGGCGCTGCAGGACCGGACCGCGGCCTCGCTGATCGGGGTCAACGTCAAGCGGGTGTCGACGATCACCTTCGGTATCGGCGTCGCGGCGACGGCAGCGGGCGGCATGGTCTTCGGCGTGACGAACGGCTTCAACGCGAACAGCAGCTTGGACCTGATCTCGCGCCTGCTCGCGATCGTCGTCCTCGGCGGGCTCGGGAGCATGGGGGGCGCGATGGGCGCCGCCTTGGCGATGCTGGTGATCGAGGACGTCGTAGCCGTCGTCTGGTCACCCGTCTGGTCGCCGGTCATCTACTTCCTGGCGCTGCTCGTGGTGCTGTCCGTCCGGCCACAGGGTCTGTTCGGCAAGGTCGCGGCAAGGGCGCAGTGACGCCGCGATGAGCGAGCAGAAGGACCTGGCGCGGTGAACGGCGGCCTGCTCGGCGGAAGTGCCGCCCTGACCGGCACAGCGCCGTCGGGAGCGACGCCCGAGGGGCCGGGACAACCTGCGCGCGGCGTGCCCTGGGCGAAGGTCTGCACCTGGTTGGCGATGGCGCTCGTGGTGCTCGCGTTCCCGGTCGTCTTCCCGACACCCGCGGTGACGTCGATCGCCTTCTTCTCGGTCATCTTCATGGCGGCGGCGACCGCCTGGAACACCTTCTCGGGGTATTCGGGCTACATCAGCATCGGGCACGCGGTCTTCTTCGGCAGCGGCGCCTACACCCTCGCGCTGCTCGCCGTCCACCTGAACCTGGCAGGCGGCATGGGCATCTTCTGGCTCGTGCCGGTCGCCGGCGCCGTCGCGATGGCGATCGCAGTGCCGTTCGGCCTCGTCGCGTTGCGCACCCGACGCCACACCTTCGTCGTGATGACGATCGCGGCGTTCTTCGTCTTCCAGCTTCTCGCGTACAACCTCTCGTCGTTCACCCAGGGCTCGGCCGGGGTCTCCCTCCCCACACCCCCATGGACAGCCACGGGGTTCAACCAGCGCTTCTACTACGTCGCCGTCGCCGTGCTCGTCGTCGCGTTGGGGCTGTCCGTCGCCGTGCGGCGTTCCCGGTTCGGCCTTCAGCTGCTCGCCATCAGGGACGACGAGGACCGGGCCGCCGGCCTCGGGGTGAAGACCACGCGAGTAAAGCTCACCGCTTTCGTCCTCTCGGCGTTCTCCGTCGGCATGGCAGGGGCGGTGTGGGCGTACTTCCTCGGCGAGATCCACCCCCAGTTCGCCTTCACAGCGCTGTTCGACCTGTCGGTCGCGATCATGTGCTTCCTCGGCGGCTTTGGCACGATCACCGGTCCGCTGCTCGGCGCAGCCCTGCTGGAGTCGCTCCAGCAGTACTTCACCATCCAGTACTCTGCGGACAATCTCTACTTGATCGCCTACGGCGTGCTGTTCCTCGCGGTCATCGCATTGCTCCCCCGTGGAGTCATCCCCACCGTGTCTGGTGCCTACCGGGACTGGCAGGATCGGCGCCTCCAACGACGCGTCGAGACGGTGGCCCGATCCGCCGGTGCCACGGGGCCGCCTGGGGTGCCGGTCCTCGAGCGCGCTGCGTCGAGCGCCCGGGCTCAGGAGCGCTGATGGCGCTTCTCGAGGTGCAAGGCGTCTCGAAGGCGTTCGGCGGGCTGATCGCGCTCGACGACTGCTCGCTCAGCGTCGAGGAGGGCGAGGTCGCGGGGCTGATCGGCCCGAACGGCTCGGGCAAGACGACGCTGTTCAACGTGATCACCGGGTACGTGCGCCCCGATCGCGGGAGCGTGCGGCTGAGGGGCGCAGACATCACGGGCGCCTCTCCGGCCAGGGTGTTCGGCCTCGGATTGGGCAGGACCTTCCAGCAGGCGCGGATCTTCGACCGTCTGAGCGTGCTCGAGAACATGCTCGTCGCGACCCAGCGCCAGGAGGGATGGCTCCGCAGCGTCGTCAAGGGCCAGTCGTCGCCCAAAGAACGGGCCCGCGCCGGCGAGCTGCTCCAGTTCGTCGGGCTCGAGCGCCTCGCACGCCTCCCCGCGGGCAACCTCTCCTTCGGGCAGCGCAAGCTCCTCGAGCTTGCGTACGTGCTCGTCGCAGACCCGCAGATCATCCTGCTCGACGAGCCTGCGGGCGGGGTGAACCCGACCCTCATCAACCTCATCGCCGCCCGCATTCGCACCCTGAACGACGCCGGTGCGGGAAAGACCTTCCTCGTCGTCGAGCACAACATGGAGTTCGTCATGGGCTTGTGCGACACCGTCACGGTGATGCACCAGGGGGCTGCCATCGTGTCCGGGAGCCCGGACATGGTCCGGGAGGACCCACGCGTGCTCGACGCGTACCTCGGGGGCTCCGACGACGAGCTCTTCGAGCCGGAGCCCGAGCCCGAAGGCGGAGCCGAGACCCGGCTCGGCGCGGTCGACGGCCGATCGAGGACCTGAGCGAGTGCCTGCACCTCCCCTGAACGGCGCGGACCGACCTGTCGCACGGGCCCCGCTGCTCGCCTTCCGCGGCGTCTGCGCGGGGTACGGCGGTGCCGACATCCTGCACCAGGTGACCTTCGACGTTCCCGAGGGCGGCCTGACCTGCGTGGTGGGGCCCAACGGCGCCGGGAAGTCGACGCTGCTCGGCACGGTGAGCGGCATCGTCAAGTGCCGAGCCGGCGACGTCGTGTTCCGCGGCGAGCCGCTCGGCAAGGCCTCGCCCCGCCGGCGTCTCGAGCTCGGGATCGTCCAGGTGCCCCAGAACCACAGTCTCTTTCGCGAGATGACGGTCCGCGAGAACGTCGAGCTCGGCGGCTTCATCTTGAAGGATCGTGCGCTGGTGAGGAAGCGCTACGAGCAGATCGCCGAGACGATCCCCGTGGTCGCCGAGCGTGCGAAGCACAAGGCGGGCAGCCTCTCGGGTGGCCAGCAGCGTCTCGTCGAGTTCGCCCGCTGCCTCATGCTGGATCCCGCGCTCGTCGTGCTCGACGAGCCGTCGATGGGCCTCGACCCGCGCACCCGTAGAACCGTGTTCGAGACCGTGCGGACTCTCCACCGCAGCGGCCGCACGATCCTGCTCGTCGAGCAGAACGCGCGAGCGGGGCTCCGGCTCTCCACGCACGGCGTCGTCCTGGAAAACGGGCAGGTTCGGCTGACAGGCAGCGGGCGTGACGTGCTCGAGAACCCCGAAATCGGCGCGCTCTTCCTCGGCGGCTCCCCGCGCTCGGCGACCGGTTCAGCCGAAAGGACGGCCCAGCCGGCTTCCTGACCACAAGACGCGCCGTTCTGTCCGAGCCAGCCGGCGAGGCACGCGGAGGCTCCAGGGGTCGCAGGGTCGAGAGGTGAGGCGTCAGGTCGCTTCCCTGCGCGCCTGCGCAGGGGCGGTGGACCCGCGCACGACGAGGCGCGGCGCGAGGCTCACCACCTCGACGGGGCTTTCCGGATCACGCAGGCGACGGAGCAGGAGCTCAGCAGCTCGGACGCCGAGCTCGTAGTGCGGGATCCGCACGGTGGTGAGCGGCGGGCTCACGCGGTCGATGAACGGCATGTCGTTGTACCCCACGATCGAGACATCCGCCGGGCACGCGAGACCGGCGCGCTCCACCGCGGAGTAGCAGCCGAGCGCGAGCATGTCGTTGCCGGCGACGATCGCAGAGGGACGGTCGTGCATCCTGAGCAGCTCGCGTGCGCCGAGCTCTCCCTCGGCGATGGAGAAGCTCTCCGAGAAGCGCACCCACCGGGCGTCGGCCGCGATGCCGCTCGCCGCCATCGCCGAGACGAACCCGCCGTAGCGCGCGTACCCGGTCGAGATCTCCTGGGGACCCGCGACGTGGGCGATCCGCACGTGACCCAGGCTCCGCAGATGGTCGACGACCATGCCGATGCCGGCCGCGTCGTCAACCGAGACCGATGAGAACGCTCGGTCCTCGACGACCCGGTTCACGAGCACGACGGGGATCCCTTCCTCGTCGAGCTCCGCGATGCCCATGTCGTGCCTTCGGGCCGTGGCAAGGACGAGCCCGTCGACCCGACGGTCGACCATGCCCTCGAAGATGCGGCGCTGGCGGTCCGGGTCGCTCTCGGTGTTGGCGAGCAGCGCGACGTACCCGTCTTGGAACAGCCGGTCCTCCACGCCGCGCACCATCGGAGGGAAGAGCGGGTTGTTGATGTCAGGGATGACGATCCCCACCGAATGCGTGCGTCGCGTCTTGAAGCTGCGTGCAAGGAGGTTCGGCTTGTAGCCGAGCCGGTTCGCGACCTCGAGCACCCGCTCGACGGTCTCCATGCGGACGAGCGACCTGGTCTCGTCGTTCAGCGCACGCGACGCCGTGCCCGGATGCACGCCAGCGGCTTGCGCCACTTCTCGCAGCGTCACGGCGTCTCTTGGCACCCTGCCTCCAACCGCCTCTCGAACTGCTGCCCCGGGTGACGATATCGCGCCCGCCGATCGGCGCATGGTTCCAAGACGCTGTCCGCGATCGCACAGCTCTCCGTGCCGCGCGCCGAGTGGCGCTCCTGCCCGGCAGGACGAGCACCTGCCGGATAGGTTCTTCCCGGTGCACGCTCGAGCCTTGCCCGGCGGCGCCGCCCGGGAAGTCCCGGCCGGTGGGGCGCCGCCCTGGAAGTCCTGGCCGGTGGGGCGCCGCCCTGGAAGTCCCGGCCGGTGGGGCGCCGCCCTGGAAGTCCCGGCCGGTGGGGTGCCGCCCGGGAAGTCCTGGCCGGTGGGGTGCCGCCCTGACCGGCTGGTGACCGTCGTGCTCCGATACCGTTTTCGTTCGCAATGATTGCCCCGCTCGCCTACGCGCAGCGTCGGCCCGAACGAGCCCGAACGAAGGAGAGCCCAGGGGCGAGCCCCCGAGGACACGGGAGGACCGCAGGTGACGCGCCGGATCTTGTTCATCGAGGATGACGACCACATTCGCAAGGTCTTGTCCCTGTCGCTGGGACAAGAAGGCTACGACGTCGTCGAGGCACCCAGCGGCGAAGAGGGGCTCCGCCTCCTGCAGGAGGGCGGCGCCGACATGGTGCTCGTCGATCTGCGTCTCCCGGACATGGACGGCTTCGAGGTCACCAGGACGATCCGGCGCTCGACCAACGTCCCCATCGCGATGGTGACCGCCAGCGGCGACACCCACGACGTCGTCGCCGGGCTCGAAGCAGGCGCGGACGATTACATCGTGAAGCCCGTCGTCGCCAAGGAGCTCTCCGCCCGGATCCGGGCGCTCCTCCGCAGGAGCGCGGCTTCAGCGCCGCCCAACACCGCCGTCGAGCGCTTCGGAGACGTCGAGCTTCAGAGAGAAGCCGGCGTCGTGTGCAAGGCCGGCAAGGAGGTGCCGCTCACGCTCACCCAATTCCGCGTGTTGTGCGAGCTTGCCGACACGCCGGGTTGGGTCGTCTCCCGAGCTCAGCTCCTGGAGCGGGTGTGGGGGTACGACTTCTTCGGCGACGACCGGCTCGTCGACTACCACATCAGCGGACTGCGAACGAAGATCGAGCGCGACCCGTCGAATCCCGAGCTCATTGTCACCGTCCGCGGGCTCGGCTACAAGCTCGTGCCATGACCGCCGGCGGCCGCCGGAGGCGGTTCGGCCTCCAAGCGCGGGTCATCGCCACCTTCTCCCTCGGTGCGGCACTGGTATCGGCAGTCCTCGCGGTCTCCACCTTCTATTTCGTCCGCCGAGAGCTCCTCTCCCAGCGCACGGCGAGCCTCCTCCACGAGACGTTCGTCAACGCGCACCTCGTGAAGGTCGAGCTCGGCGTCCCGCCGGCGAACATCGCTTCGGCCCTCTCCAGCGTCACGACGGCGAGCGGCGTCCGATCCCTCGTCTACCGAAATGGACACTGGTACTCGAGCTCCGCGGCCATGAGCGGCACCGCGGTCCCGGCCGAACTCGTCCGGTCGGTCGTGGACGGGAACGTCGCCGACCAACGCGTCCTGCTGGACGGGGTGCCCACGCTTGTCGTCGGCGTGCCCATGCCATCGATCGGCGTCGCGTACTTCGAGGAGCACTCCCTCACAGAGCTCGCATCGACGCTCGAGGTCCTCGGGACCGTGCTCACCACCCTGGCGCTGGCGACCACGGTTGGCGGCGCGCTCGCGGGGTGGTGGGCGAGCCGAAGGCTCGTCAAGCCGCTCAACGAGGTGGTCAGCGCCGCGAGCGAGATCGCTCACGGCACTCTCGAACGGCGACTGCCCGACGATCCGGACCTTCAACCGCTGGTGGCGTCGTTCAACGAGATGGTGACGGCTCTCCAGGGGCGCATCGAACGCGACGCCCGCTTCGCCTCGGACGTCGCGCACGAGCTCCGCTCGCCGCTCACCACGATCGGAGCCTCGGTCGAGCTGCTCGACTCGTACAAGCCGCAGCTGCCCGCGAGCGGCGCCAAGGCCGTCGAGATGCTGCACGTGGAAGTCGACCGCTTCTCGACGATGGTCGAGGAGCTGCTCGAGATCGCGAGCATGGACGCGGGGGCAGACGTGCTCCATTTCACCGACGTGCCCCTCGCCGAGCTCGTGCAGCGGACGGTGGCCGGCTACGACCCTGCGATCCCGGTCAGCATCCCGGCAGCGGCACGCGACACGCTCGTGCGAGGTGACAAGCGCCGCCTGCAGCAGGTGCTCTTGAACCTGCTCACGAACGCCCAAACGCACGCCGGTGGAGCCGTCGGCGTCGACGTCGCCACCGACGGCAGCTGGGCCAGCATCTCGGTCGACGACGCGGGCCCGGGCATCCCGCCGCACGAGCGTCCGCATGTGTTCGAGCGGTTCTACCGCGGGGCCGCGTCGGGCCGGAGGGGCGACACCGCCGGCTCCGGCCTCGGCCTCGCGCTCGTCGCCGAGCACGTTCGAGCGCACGAGGGCACCGTGCGGATCGGCGACAGCCCCGCCGGCGGCGCCCGTATCAGCGTGCTCATCCCCATGGAGCGGGTGTGAGGCCGCGTGGAGCGGGTGTGAGGCCCCGTGCATCCGGTCCAGCAGGCACGAGCCGATCCCGGCGTCGCCGCGTCGGCACGCGCACGCTGGTCGCGCCACTCTGCGGAGCACTGCTCGCGCTCGTGGCCGCGGCGTGCGGCGTGGACGTCCAGGCCTCGCCCACCGTGGTCAACCCCAAGCAGGTGCCCTTCGGACTGCTCCATCGCTCCACGCCGACGACCGCACCTGCGCGTTCCGGTCAGTACGTCACCATCTACCTCGTCGGCTCCGAGCACCTGGTCGCGGTCAGCCGCGACGTCCCCACGCCGGTCACCGCGGCGGGGATCCTGCACGCGCTCGGGACAGGGCCGACGCCCGAGGAAGCCTCCGAAGGGCTGCGGAGCCCGATCTCGACGGCAGTTCCGCTCACCCTCTGGCAGCTCGCCACGACGACCATCACCGTGAACGTGGCGGGAAGCTTCACGACGCTCGCCGGCCAGGACCAAGCGGAGGCCGCAGCGCAGCTCGTCTACACGCTGACCTCGCTCCCGGGCATCACCTCTGTCGGGATCCGCATCGATGGCAAGAGCGCGACGGTGCCGACTGCGAAGGGTACCTTGAGCGCGGGTCCGCTCGATCGCGGAGACTACGAGACACTTGCACCGATCTGACCGGGAGCCGGCGGGCGGACACGCCTTCTACCTCGGACGCGCCTTCTGCCTCGGACGAGCCGCTCAGGGGAGCATGTGCCCTGAAAGGGTGAGCAGGCTCATCGCGGCGAAGGCGGCGAGCTCGAGACCGACGAAGGTCCGGAACCCTCCCGGCGACGACCTTCTCGCCCAGACGAGCACGGCGGGGAAGGCCACCAGCAGCATGCGCGCGTTGGGCAGCGTCTTCACCGACCAGAGCGTGACCGCGCCGACGCCGATGAGCCACGCGAGGGCGCCTGGAGACAGCTCCCGGCGCAGCGGCCAGAGCCGGACGACCGACCAGATGAGGAACGCAGAACCGAGCACGCTGTTCCAGAGGTTCCAGGTTCGAAGGTACCGGAAGACGTCCACGGGGTGGTCGACCAGGTGGCGCACGACAGGAAGGCGGACGAAGCCGAGCGGCTCGGTCTGGTTGTACCAGCCGTAGTGCTGGGCGTCCAAGGCGGCGAGCGGGCTGCCGGTCCACGACCACAGGAACCCGGCGAAGGCGAGGACGCCGAGAATCGACAGGACCGGCGCGACGAGCGGGGCGACGCGCCGTTCTCGCAAGGCGGCGCGAACGGCCACGAGCGCCACGACGGCGGGCATGACCAGGGCGGCGGGCTCCACCACGGCCGCGAGGCCGGCGAGCACGCCGACCAGCACCCAGCGCCGGGAGCGGAGAGCGAGCAGGCAGCCCAGCACCAGCGGAAGCGTGAGCCCCTCCGAGTAGGCCATCGAGAAGACCAGCGAGCCTGGGAAGAGCACAAAGACGACCGCTGCACGCCGTCCCGTCGCCTCGCCCCACCAGGCCGTGGCAAGGCGCTGCGCGAGCACGGTGGCCACGAGCCCACCGACGAGGGCGATGGACACCGCGGCCACGAGCTCGGAACGAAGCACGAAGCCGAGGGCCCGGATGGCGAGCGGATAGAGCGGGAAGAAGCCGAGCGTGGACTGGGTGTGGAGCACGCGGTCGGGGTAGCCGTGGGTCGCGAGCTTCAAGTACCACCCACCGTCGTACGCGGCGAGCTGGGTGGCGATCGAGCGGCGCTCGACGACGGCGACGACCCCGGAGAGAAGCAGCACCCCAAGCCGCGTGGCCATGTAGACGCCGACTGGAACGTACGACGCCACCGACCCCCTCAGGCCACGCGACCCCCAGCCCGACCGCGGCGCTCCTCCGAGCTCGGCTCGCTCCGCGCCGAGCGCGGTGTCCGCTGGGGTGAGCACAGAGGTCACGGCCGCCAGCCCGAAGAGCTGCATCCCCCGTTGCGCGACGATCGGATCGGAGCAGGGGACGCCAGCGTCGCTGAACCCGACCAGATGGCCCTCGAACCGACGCCCCGGCCTCGCGCCGAGCGGTGAACGGCCGCGCGCCACCCCGCGTACCCGCTGCCGAGCACGAGCATGTGCATCAAGGCCTCCAGACCACCGTGGGTGCTGCTTACGCCACTCGCTGCCACTGTGAGCCGCGTGGGCACGTAACGGCGGGGGACACGGTCCCCCCCGTCTGGCGGAGCGACTCCTGCGCCTGTTCTATCGTGCCACCACGACGGAGTGGTCCCGGTACCACTGGCCGGGGATGCTCCTCGGGCTCACACGACGAGCGCCGCCGCCGAGAACGGGT
>JAJYMD010000463.1 GCA_021787255.1 Actinomycetes bacterium
GCGTCATCACTGTGGGTGCGGTGTTCTGGAAGAAGCGGTCCAGGTCGTTGCACGTGGCCGGCGTCCCCTTGAACCTGCCGCACGCGAGGTGAGGTGCTCCCTGGACGACGGGACCCCTGAAACCCCTCGCCTTCGCGAGCACGTTCGCCGGCGTGACCTTCTTGTGGGCCCTCAGCAGCTCGGTGTCGAGCTTCGCGACGGTCACCACCTGGCCGAACGCGTCAGCGGCCCAGGCGTTGAACGCGACAGGACCCTTGCCGTACAGGCTGAACACCTTCTCCATGGCCGGGACGGCCGGTGTCGGCGAGCCGGGCAGCGGGTTCGCGCTCAGGTAGTACCAGTCGTGCGGCAGCTTCCCGCCGTCGGCCTTCGCGACTGTGGGCGTGTCACAGGGCACGTTCACGAGCACCCTCGTCTTCGTGGCGATGCCCAGCGACTTGAGCGTGAGGTAGGTGTCCGAGCATGCCGGGCCGCCGCTGCTGACGCTGATGAGCAGTGTGGTGTGGCCCACGTGCGCGGCTTCGAACGGCGCGGAGAAGTTGGTCGCCGCCGATGTGAAGCCCACCTTGTAGATGGTGTGGATGCCGACGTACCTGAGCGCGTCGTCGACCACGCCGGCCTGGTACACGTTGCCGGGGATGTTGGACGGGTAGACGAGCGAGACGCTCTTCACGTGCAGGTTCTTGGCGAAGGACGCCATCGGCGCCTCGACCTGGGTCGCTGTGTCGAACAGGATGAAGCCGTACGGGTCCTTCTCGTCGACCGTGCTGATCGACACGCCGAAGAAGATCGGTTTCTTCGAGGGCACGAGCGCGGACTCGAGCACTGTGTTGCCGATGTCGATCGCACCCGCGACGACGGCGGAGATCGCGCTGTTGTCGGCGAACTCCTGCCCACAGGTGGTCGCGCTGGACACCGTTGTCGGGATCGCGCAGTAGACGGCCTCGAGCGGGTGGCCATCGATCCCGCCCGCGTGCTGGTTGACGTAGCTCACCGCCACCTTGGCCCCTGTCGTCCACACCGGCGCGATCGCGTTCGTCGATGGCTGCTGGTTGACGACGCCGATGGTGATCGGTGAGAGCTTCGGGTTCGCCTTCCCGTGACCACCGACGTACGCCGCGTAGTCGGTGACGGGCTTGAGCGCCGCCCCGGCGGGCCCTGCGCCCGCGGCCAGCACCCCGAGCATCCCGAGCACCAGCCCGAGTGCAGCCGCGGCGAGGGGTCTTACAGGCCCTGAAGAACGTTCGAGCATGTCCACTCTTTCTTCTTGGCGTGTGTGCCGTGTGTGCCGTGGTTCTGCATGCTGCTCTTCTCTTCGTCTCTCAGCGCGGTCGCGCCCCTCCTTCCGTCGTGGCAGCGTCACCGAGATAGCTCGCAACGAGCAGCTCGCGGTCCTCCCGGACCCGCGCAGCAGGCTCGTGGAGGACGACGTCGCCGTGGGAGAGCACGTAGCAGCGGTCGGCGATCTCGAGGGCCAGCGGTACGTGCTGCTCGACGAGGAGGACGCCGCAGCCGTGCTCGCTCGAGTACTCGCGGACGACGGGGAGCAGGCGCTCGACGAGCACCGGCGCAAGCCCGAGGCTCAGCTCGTCGAGGAGCAGGAGCCCAGGACGCCGCGCGAGGTTCCGTGCGACCGCGAGCATCTGTTGCTCACCTCCCGACAGCAGCCCTGCAGGCCGGTCACGCAGCTTGCGCAGTGCCGGGAAGTAGTCGTAGACGACCGTTGGGTCGATGGTCTCGCCTCGGTAGCCGAGCCGGAGGTGCTCGGCGACCGTCAGCCCGAAGAAGACTCCACGACCCTCTGGCACGTGGGCGATGCCCGCCCGGGCGCGCTGGGTCGGCGAAAGCCGCGCGAGGTCGCGGCCCTTGTAGCGGACCGTCCCTCGGGACGGCGTCACCAGTCCCGAGACGACCCGTAGCGTCGTCGTCTTCCCCGCCCCGTTCGGACCGAGCAGGGTCACGATCTCACCGGGGTGCACCTCGAGGTCGATCTCCCTGATGACGTCAGCCTGGCCGTAGCCTGCCGAGACCTTCTCGAAGGAGAGCGCAGGCTCGCTCACCGGTCCCCGGCCTCCGGGGCGGTGAGCCGCGCCCCGTCGCGCTCCGGCGCGCGGCGCCCAGGCGACGCGACGGCGACGTCGGTGCCGCGCTCGATCTCCGCCGTGGCGCTGGTGCCGAGATAGGCGGTCAGCACGCGCGGGTCGTTGCGCACCTCCTCGGGCGTGCCCCTCGCGATGACCCGGCCGAAGTCGAGCACGTAGATCTCGTCACAGATGCCGAGCACGAGCCCCATGTCGTGGTCGATGAGCAGCATCGGCAGCCCGCCGTCGACGAGCCGGCGGAGACGCTGGCCGAAATCCTCGCTCTCGCGAGTGTCGAGGCCGGCGGCGGGCTCGTCGAGCAGGAGCAGGCTCGGCCGCTCGACGAGGGCGCGCGCGACGCCCACGAGCTTGCGACGTCCCTGGGGCAGGTCGCTCGGCATCTCCTCGGCGACGTCTTCGAGGTCGAGGAGGGCGAGCGCCTCCTCGGCCAGGCGTTCGGCCCGCGGCTGGCGCCCGAAGACGATCTCGGCGCAAGAGGAGCCCAACGACGGGCGTCGAGCGGCGACCGCGAGGTTCTCTCGAACGGACAGGTCGTCGAAGAGCTCGATCGTCTGCCAGGTCCGTGCGAGGCCGAGGCGCGCCCGGCGATGCGGAGGCAGGCTCGAGATGTCGCGACCTTCGAGGTGCACGGTGCCCGAAGCCTGGACGAAGCCGGTGATCGCGTCGACGAACGTCGTCTTTCCGGCGCCGTTGGGCCCGATCAATCCGACGAGCTTCCCTTCGCCGACCTCGAGCTCCACGTCGTCGAGCGCGAGCACCGCGCCGAAGGCCACCGAGACGCCCCTCGCCTGGAGCACCGGGGTCATGGCGTCACCTCCACGGGCTGCAGGCTCTTCCCCGGCCGCCCGGCGCCGCCGCTCTGTGCCTCGCGACCCGTCAGCGCGTCCTGGCTCGGGCTCTTCGTGCCACGCGGCCAGCGGTGGCGACGCTTGCCGTAGAAGAGGAAGGTGGCCCCACCTTCGGGCCGACTGATGAGCGAGAAGACGACGAGGAAGCCGACCGCGAGGTTCAGCCAGTTGCCTTGCAGGCCGAACCAGTCCAAGAGCGCGTAGGCGAACAGACCCCCGATGTAGATGATGCCGCCGAAGATCCCGCCCGGGACGCTCGTGATCCCGGTGATGTACACGAAGGCGACGAGCCCCACGGCGATGAGCGTGCTGAAGCTCGAAGCGGTGATGGAGCCGTAGCTGTAGGAGAGGAGCACCCCCGAGACGCCGGCGATGGACGCCGCGATCGCGAAGCCGGTCAGCTTCACGTTGCGCACGTTCACACCGGTCGCAGCCGCCGCCCGTTCGTTCGCCCGGACCGCGAGCATCTGCTGGCCGAGCCCGGACCGCCGCAGGTTGGCGACGAGCAGCGCCACCACGACGAGCACGATCAGGCAGAACCAGCCGAACAGCGGGCTGGGCTCACCCCCGCCGAGGCCGTGGAACGAGGCGTTCGTGCCGAAGCTGAAGCCGAACAGCGACGGAGCTGGCACGGGCGCACCCGTCACGGACGCGCCCCAGCTCCCGTTGCTGAACCAGAATGTCTCGAGCGCGACCGTCGCGGCCAGGGTGACGACGGCGAGCTGCACCCCTCGCACCCGGAGCGCAGGGAACCCGAAGCCGACCCCGAGGAGCGTCGCTCCGAGGACGCCGAGGATCGCCGCCCAGGGGAAGCCGATCCCGAAATTGGTGAACAGGTGGGACACCATGAAGCCGGCCACGCCGGCAAGGCCGAGCTGCACGAGGGAGAGCTGCCCCAGGTACCCGGTGACGACGACGAGCGACAGCAACGAGATCGCGAAGATGCACGAGGTGATCAGCCCTTCTCTGAAGCCGAACGGCAGCGCCCACATGGCGACCGCGGCGAGCGGCACGAAGATGGCGGCCGTGCGCAGCGGCGCCACCGGGCGCGGGGCGCGAGGCAGCCGTGGCTCGACGATGTCGCCGCGCGGAGGGATCTTCCCGGCACGGAAGAACGTGGCGGCGACGAGCACGAGGAGGACGAGCAGTTCGTCGACGCCGGGCAAGGGGCCGCCGTTGCTCGTCGGGAACCAGCTCTGGGTCGACAGGTACAAGAGCACCGACTCGGCCATGCCGATGACGACACCCGCGACGATGGTCGTCGTGAAGCCGGTGAGCCGTCCGAACATCGCCGCGGCGAGCCCGGGGACGATCGTGAGGACGAGCGTGGAGGGGTCCACCTCGGCGATCGAGGCTGCCAGCATGCCCACGAGCCCCATCACGAGCGCCATGAGCACGGTGTTGCCCAACGAGTAGCGGTTCGGCGAGAGACCGAACAGCGTCGCGAACGCCTCGTTCTCCGCCGCCGCCCGCGTCCCGAGGCCGAAGCGCGTCCAGCGGTAGGCGGCGGCGACGAGCAGCGTGACCACGACCACGATCCCTGCCATCCACAGGTCGTAGTCCGGGACGATCACCCCGGAGATCGTCACGTTGCCGGCTGGGAGGATGGAGGGCTGCGGCTTCGCTGTCTGCCCGAAGGCGAGCACGATGGCCGCCTGCGCCGAGAGGAGGATACCCAGGGTGGCGACGAGCTTGGCGAGCGGCGCCTGGCGCCGAAGGGGCCGGACCACGCCGAGCTCGAAGACGATCCCGACCGCGGCGCTGAAGAGCAGCGTGAGCGTGATGGCCCAGCCCATCGGGAACGTCACCCCGAGATCGCCGGTCGCGAGCGCCCAGTAGCAGTAGCCGGCCAGCATCGCGATCGCGCCGGCGGCGAGGTTGATGACGCCCGAGCCACGGTAGCTCAGCACGACGCCGAGCCCGACCCCGGCGATCAGGGCGCCGGAGCCGAGCCCGATGACCGCGTAGGCGAAGATCTGTGAGGCCAACACGTGCTCAGGCTCCGAGGGTGGGGCGCGGGTGACCCGGGGACGACTCGAAGCGCGCGGGCACCCCGCAGCTCTCGAGCGATCGTTCCAGACGTGGCTCGCGGCTGTCAAGGAGCTGCAGCATCTCCGAGGACTCGCGTCGGGCGGCGGTGCCAGAAGCCGGGCGACGTCGGACGGTCATGAGCGGCACCTCTTGGTTCGTCGTCCCGCTGGGCATCCCCGGGCGAAGCTCGACCGAGCTCAACCGAAATTGCCGACGGAGCGTGCGTCGCGACCGGCCGCGGAGTGCAAGGCGCTCGTCACCCCGCTCAGGTGCGCGATCATCGCAGCCGCCGCGCGCTCGGGGTCCCGGCCGACGATCGCGTCGACGACGGCGGTGTGCTCGGCCAGGGACTGCTGGGGTCGTCCGGGGACGAAGATGGTCCTGTACTGGAACCGCACGAGCTGGGCCCTGAGCTCGCTCAGCAGTCGTCGGGCCGTGCCATGGCGGGAAGCATCGACGATGCACGCGTGCAAGCGCCGATTCGCGTCGGAGTAGGCCAGCAGGTCGCCGGCCTCGAGCAACGGCCCCATCTCGGCGTGGACGGCCCGGATCGCAGCCAGGTCCTCGTCGGTCGCGACGCTGGCTGCTTGCCGGGCCGCGAGCCCCTCGAGAACGGTTCGAACCTGGGTGATCTCGACAGCCTCCTTCTCGTCGATGACGCGGACGTGCGCGCCTCGGTAGGGCTCGCGGACCACGAGTCCTTCGTGCTCCAGACGCAGCAGCACCGACCGCACGGTGCCGCGGCTCGCGTGCAGACGGGCGCACAGGTCGGCTTCCACGAGCCGCTGCTGGGGCAGGAGGTCGCCGGCCACGATCTCCGCTCGGAGCTGGGCGTGGACGGCCTCGGCATGCTGAGCCTGCGTGGAGCGGGCGACGCGGCGCCCGGGCGCCGCGGCCACTCGTCGGGCGGTGCGAGGTGCAGGTGCACGGCTCCGTGCGCGGGAGCCCCCCGGCTGTCGCGCGATCACCGGCCGGAAGCTACATGAGTGTCTACGGAATTGTCAACAATCCGTTCGAACAATCCATCTCGAGGATCCAGCGGCCCCCTGGCGGCCGGAGAGCCCACGAGCATGTGGCAAGGTGAGGGCGGAGACGGCCCGCATGCGACGCCGAAGCGGTCGCCTCCGCAGGAAAGGGGCTGGCGTGATCGACGTCGACGAGATCGTCGCGCTGGACGTGCACACGCACGTATGGATGTCGGTCGGCGCGCGGGCCGGCTCGCTCGACCAGGTCGAGCACGGGCCCGAGGGCGCCGAGGCGATGGCTCGCTACTTCCGGACCGAGGTGACGGCGACGACCGTTCCCCAGATGGCGGACTACTACCGCAGGCGCAAGATGGCCTGCGTGGCGTTCACCGTCGACGCGACCAGCGCGACCGGCGAGCCGCCGGCGGTCACCAACGAGGAGATCGCAGCGCTGGCCAAGGACCACGCCGACGTGGTCATCCCCTTTGCCAGCCTCGACCCCCACGCCGGCAAGGCCGCGGTGACTGCGGCACGGAGGCTCGTCGCCGAGCACGGGGTGCGCGGGTTCAAGTTCCACCCGAACCTCCAGGCCTTCTACCCGAACGAGCGCGCGTTCTACCCGCTCTATGCGGCGATCGAGGAGTTGCAGGTGCCTGCCTTGTTCCATACGGGCACCACGGGGGTCGGCGCGGGCGTGCGCGGCGGTGGCGGGGTCCTCCTCAAGTACTCGAACCCGATGTTCGTCGACGAGCTGGCCGCCGACTTCCCCGACCTCCCGATCGTCCTCGCCCACCCGTCGTTCCCGTGGCAGGACGAGGCGCTGTCGGTCTGCTTGCACAAGCCGACGGTCTACATCGACCTGTCAGGGTGGTCGCCGAAGTACTTCCCGGCGAACCTCGTCCAGTACGCGAACACGCTTTTGCGCCACAAGATGCTGTTCGGATCGGACTACCCGGTGCTCACGCCGGACCGGTGGCTCGCAGACTTCGAGAAGACGGCCATCCGCGACGAGGTGCGCAAGCTGATCTTGAAGGAGAACGCCGTGGCACTGCTGAAGCTCGGTCGCCGTGAAGCCTCGTCCACCTCGGACTGATCCTCGGCGAGCCGTCCCTCGCCGAGGGCCGGGGGTGACGGCGGCCTCGGGCAGTCGGTCAGGGATCCCTGCTGGTATCGCCGCTCCCGGGGTGATCGCGTCCTTCGGACTCGGCGCCCGGGCCGTCGACCGTCGCTACGCGGTCCTCGTCGTGTGCAGCATGAGCCTCTTCATGGCCTACATCGACAGCAGCGGGCTCAACGTCGCACTTCCGACCATCCATCGCGCCCTCCACGCGGACGTTGCCGACCTCCAGTGGGTCGCGGACGCCTACCTGCTGGTGCTGGCGAGCCTGCTGCTGCTGTCGGGGTCGATGGGGGACCGCTTCGGCCGGCGGCGGATGTTCACGAGCGGGTTGCTCATGTTCACGCTCGGCTCGGCGCTGTGCAGCGTCGCGCCGAGCGTCGAGACGCTCATCGCGTTCCGCATGGCGCAAGCGCTCGGAGGGTGCCTGCTCGTTCCGGCGTCGCTCTCCATCGTTCGCCAGGTGTTCACGGACCCCGTCGAGCGTGCTCGAGCGCTCGGGGTGTGGAGCGCCGTCTTCGGGCTGGGCATCGCCGCGGGGCCGATCATCGGAGGGACGCTGGTCACGAGCGTGGGGTGGCGATCGGTGTTCTGGATCAACGTCCCGATCGGCCTGCTGACCTGGTGGCTCGCCAGACGGACGGTGCCGGAGTCGCGCGCGCCGCGCCCCCGGGCGTTCGACCCGGCCGGGCAGCTGCTCATGATCGTCGTGTTCGCCACCGTCACCTACGGCGTGATCGAAGGGTCTTCGGCCGGGTGGGGATCGGCGCTCATCGTGGGCATGTTCTGCGCGGGAGGGGTCGGCCTGGTCTTGCTCCTGGTCGTCGAGCGTCGCAGAACGGAGCCGCTCCTCGAAGCGCGCTTCTTTCGCAGCCCGCCGTTCTCGGCCGCGACGGTCATCGCGGTGACGAGCTTCATGGCCTTGTTCGGCTTCCTCTTCGTGAACACGCTCTACCTCCAGGACGTCCGAGGGGACTCCGCGTTGGCCGCGGGCGTCATGATCCTGCCGGCGACCGCCGCGATCGCCGTGTGCTGCATCGTCGCGGGGAACCTCGTCGGGCGCTTCGGGTCGCGGGCGCCCATGGCGGCAGGTGGGATCTGCATCGCTGCAGGCGGCGCGATGCTCTTGGACCTCGATCCGGTGACGAGCTTGCTCCGCCTCGCCGCGTGCTACACGATCCTCGGGTGCGGGTTCGGGCTCGTGAACCCTCCGATCACTCACACCGCGGTGAGCGGCATGCCGCCGGAGCGAGCGGGCGTGGCGGCGGCCATCGCATCGACCGCCCGGCAACTCGGCAGCGTGCTCGGGGTCGCCGTCATGGGCTCACTGGTGAGCGCCACCAGCCTCGGCTCGGGCCACCTCTCCGGCGCGGCGGCCGACCGGCTCACGACCGCGAGCCACCTGGCCTGGGCGGTGTTGATCGCCTGTGGCGCCGTGTGCACGCTGACCGCAATGGCCTGCGCGGGAAGCTGGGGGGTGCGCACCGCCGCACGCGTGTACAAGGAATCGCGCCGCGAGCAGCCCGGCGACGCAAGTCCGGGGGCGGCGACCGCATAGCCCACCCGGCCGACGGGGAGCTGTCGTCGGCCCTGACGCCGCTCGGCGCTCCCCGGCCCTCAGAGCCGACCGACGCGACCGAGCCCGTCGTGGCGGCTCACCAGCCCAGCTCGCGCAGCCGGGGGTCGCTGATGCCGAAGTGGTGGCCGACTTCGTGGAGGACGGTTCGGCGGACCTGCTCTCGGACCTCGGCCTCGGTGGCGCTGCGAGCCAGGATCGGCAGGCGGAAGATGGTGATCCGGTCGGGCGCCACCCCTGCGTACCCGATGGTTCTCTTGGTGAGCGGGATCCCCTCGTAGAGCCCGAGCAGCGGGCTTTCGGGCGTGCCGTCTGCGACCACGACGGCTACGTTGTCGATGCGGCTCCCGAGCTCCGGAGGCAGCGAGTCGAGCGCATCCGACACGAGCTGCTCGAAGCGCTCCTCGCTGACCTCGATCACGCAAGAGCCGATCTGAAGAACTGCTCGGTGGCCTTCCAGTGACGCTCGGCGGCCGCCTCGTCGTAGCTCGCGTTGTCCGGCACCGCGAAGCCGTGGTGCGCGTCGTAGGTCTCGATCGTGTGGGTGACGCCGGCCTCGGTCAGGGACCTCTCGAGCAGGTCCTTCTGCTCGTCGGGGAACGAAGGGTCCTCGCTCGCCCCCGCGACGTACACGGCGGCCCTGATCGCGCCGGCCTTGTGGTGCGGGCTGTCCGGGTCGTCGGCCTTGGCGAGGTTCCCCCCGTGGAAGGAGGCCGCCGCGGCGACACGCGCGCCCAGGTTGGCCGCGACCACGAGCGAGAGCCTGCCTCCCATGCAGTAGCCGGTGGTGCCCACACCTCCTGGCTTCTTCTCGGGCAGTGAGTCGAGGTAGTCGACGAAGGCCGCGGCGTCACGCACCACCTTGTCGGCGGTGTAGCCCTGCATCATGGCCATGATCTTCTCGGCCGACTCCTTCGTGGAGAACGCCGTGCGCATGTCGACGGGGCCGTAAGGACCGTTGCGGTAGTAGAAGTCGGGCACGAGGACCACGTAGCCGAGGGAGGACAGCCGCTCGCCCATCTGGCGGATCGTGTCGCGCATCCCTCCCGCGTCGGCGTACATGATGACCGCTGGCCAGGGCCCCTCGCCCTCGGGAACGCTGAGCGCGGCCGGGCAGGTCCCGTCCGGGGTCTGGATCTCCACAGTACGTTGCGCCACTTCGGCTCCCTTCTCGACTTTCGTCTCGTTGTCGCCTCGAGTCTGCGCGTCATCGGCACGGGCGCTCGGGCCTCGGCCGTCCCGGACGCGTCGGCTTGGGACCGTGTGCCGTCCGCGCCGTTGCGAGGGTGGCCTGCGGACTTCGAGCCTTCAGGATACGAAACCGGACCGCTGCCCGTCTGCGCTCGCGTCTGCGTTCGCCTCCGCCTCGTCGAGCTGCGCCGCTTTGGTCTCCGGGATGGCCCACACGATGACGGGCACTGCAAGGACGGAGATGGCCACGAGCGCGCTGACCGCCACCCCGATGCTGTGCAGCGGTGCTGCGCTCGCTCCGAGGATCCCGACGAGCGCCGGGCCGAGGACCGAGCCGGTGTTGCCGAAGCCGTTGCGGATCCACGCCGACGCCTGCGCGCGGATCGTCGTCGGGAACAGCTCGGTCGCGAAGGCGGAGAGGACCGGTGCGATGCCGACCCCGAAGAACGCAGTGCCGATGAGGAACGGCAGCATCACCCAGCGATCGGTCACCTGGAACGTGAGCACGGCGCAGACCACGGCCGCGAGCACGTAGACCACCGCGGTCGGCCGACGCCCGATCCGGTCCATCATCCGGCCGCACCAGAGGTAGCCGAGCACGCTGACGAGGGCTGCGGCGGCGAAGAAGGCACCGGCCGTGCCGGTGCCGAAGTGCCGTTCGTGCTCCGCGTAGTACGTCCACCATCCGACGGCTGCGGCTGATCCCAGGCCCTGGACGAAGGCGATG
>JAJYMD010000025.1 GCA_021787255.1 Actinomycetes bacterium
GCGCCGCCATGCCGCCACGGCTCCCTCGAGGACAACCTGCGCGTCGCCGACCCGGACGCGAGCGCGCGGCGCCTGGCGCGTGCGATCGACATGGTCGGGCTCTCGCACCTGCTCGACGGCCTGCCCCACCGTCTCGCGACGCCGCTCGGCGAGGGCGGGGTGTCGCTCAGCGCCGGCGAGCGCCAGCGGCTCGCGCTCGCCCGCGCGGTGGTCCGCGACGCTCCCGTCGTCTTGTTGGACGAGCCGGTCGCGCACCTCGATGCGCACGCCGAGCGGGCGTTGCGCGCCGCGCTCGGCCCCTGGCTCGAGTCGCGAACGGTCCTCGTCGCGGCCCACCGTCCCGAGCTGGTCGCGCGCCTCGACCGCGTCGTGGAGCTATCCACTGCCGAGGTGTCCGAGGTCGACCACGAGGACGCCACGCTCGCCGAGACCCCCTCGGGGCGTACCGGCCTCACCGAGGCAGCAGGGAAGTGAGCGCCGCCGCGCGGCCTGGCGCCGGTGTCGTGCGGACGCTCGTGCGAATGGGCGCGCCGCCGTGGCGCAAGCTCGGCCTCGCGACCCTCCTCGGCGTCCTCGGGGCCCTCGCGACCGTCGGGCTCCTCGCCGGCTCCGGCTACGTGGTCGACCGTGCGGCCTTCCGCCCCGGGCTCGGTGCGATCGCCGGCATCCTCGCCGCGGTCGAGGTGATCGCGTTCCTTCGCGGGCCCCTCCGGTACGGCGAGCGGCTGGTCGCCCACGACGCCACCTTCCGCTCGCTCGGCCGCTGGCGGGTCTGGCTGTACGACCGCCTCGAGCCGCTGGCGCCCGCCGGGCTGGGAGGTTGGCGCAGTGGCGACCTTCTCGCGCGTGTCACCGACGACGTCGACACCCTCCAGGATCTCTACCTGCGCTGCCTCCTGCCGGTCGGGGTCACCGTCGCGGCGGCGACCGCAGCGGTCATCCTCGTCGCGCTGGTCCTCCCGGTCGCCGGCGCGGTGCTCGCGGCGGCGCTCGTCCTCTCGCTGAGCGCGGCCCCCGCCGCCGCGGTCACGACCGGCACGGCGCGCGGCCGCGAGGCCGAGCTGCACGGCCGCCTTGCTGCGGAGGTGGTCGACCTGCTGCGCGCGGCGCCCGAGCTGCTCGCGTTCGGCCGCGAGGGCGCGGCGCTCGCCGCGCTCGAGCAGACCGACCGCGAGCTGACCGCGATCGCGCGGCGCCGGGCATGGTCGAGCGGCGCGTCGGCGGCGATCGTGACGGTGTGCCTGGGCGCCGCCGTGACGGCCGTCCTCGCGCTCGGCGTGGCCGCCGTGCGAGCGCACCAGATGAGCCCGGTCATGCTGGCCGTGCTGCCGCTGGCGACGATCGGCGCCTTCGAGACGGTGCCGGCGGTGGCCGTCGCCGCGGCGAGGGCCACCGACGTGGTGGCGGCGGGACGGCGGTTGCTCGACCTCGCGTCGATCCCCGTGCCGGTGACCGACCCCGACCGGCCCGTGACGCTCCCGCCCGGGCCCCCCGCGATCGCCGTGCGCGATGCACGCCTGCGCTACGGCCCCGACCTGCCTTGGGCGCTCGACGGCATGAACCTCGACGTCGCACCAGGCGAACGGGTCGGCCTCGTCGGCGCGAGCGGCGCGGGCAAGAGCAGCCTCGTGCACGCGCTGCTGCGGTTCTGGCCACTGCAGGAAGGGTCGGCCACGCTCGGAGGCGTCGAGATCGACACGCTCCGCCAAGCAGACGTGCGGCGCACGATCGCACTCGTCGACCAGGACGCGCACATGTTCGCCGGCACCATCCGTCAGAACGTGACGCTCGGTCGCCCGAAGGCAAGCGATGAGGAGGTGGCCGACGCCATCGCGCGGGCGCACCTCGCGCAATGGGTGGCCACGCTTCCTGGCGGCCTGGACACCCAGGTGGGCGAGGACGGTGCGCAGATCTCCGGTGGGCAGCGACGAAGGGTCGCGTTGGCACGCGCCCTCCTCGTGGGCGCCCCGGTGCTCTGCCTCGACGAGCCGACCGCAGGGCTGGACCAAAAGAGCGGCGCGCGCCTCGTGGCCGACGTCGTCGACGACGCCCGGGCGCGAGGCACCAGCGTCGTGCTCGTCTCGCACCGGGCGGAGGATCTCGAACGGCTCGAGCGCGTCTTCGTCATGGAAGACGGCCGCGTCGTCGAGGTCATCGAGGGCGCCGAGCGCTCCCTCAGGGCGCGCCCGGCGCGCCCGTCGGCACCAGGATCCGGCCGCACTGCTCGCAGGTGACCACCGTGCCCCGAGGAAGGCGGCGAATGCGGTCGACCTCCATCGCCGGCAGCTCGAGATGGCACCCGCTGCACCTGTTCCCGACGAGCCTGGCGGCGCCGACCCCTCCAAGGCGCGCCCTCAGCGACTCGTAGCGGCTGCAGAGCTCCTCGGGGAGCCCGCTGGCCGCAGCGTCGCGCTTAGCGACCAGTTCGGCGAGCTCCGCGTCGATCTCGGCCTCGGCAGCACCGAGGTCGGCGCCCAGCTGCTCTATGTGCGCGCGCAGCTCTGCCCTCTCGGCCTCCAGAGCCTCCAACGCCACGTCGAGCGGCTCGAGCGCGACCATCACCTCGAGCTCGGCGTCCTCCATCTGGTCCGTGCGCTGGCGGAGGTGCCGGATCTCGTCGTCCATCGCCTGCAGCTCGCGCGCCGATCCCCCGCGCGCGCCGTACATGCGCTGCTCGACCGCCTCGCGCCTCGCCGTGGTGGTCGCGATGTCCCCCTCGAGCGCTCGCTGACGCTCGAGCAGCGCCGCGCGTGACTCCTCGACCTCTGCAGCCCGCCGGTCGGCGGCGGCGAGGGCGGCGCTCAGACGGGCGAGCTCCTGGCGCGCCGGCAGGGTGGCCTTGCGATGACGGAGCTGGGAGATCACGGTGTCGAGGTCCTGGACCTCGAGCAGCGTCTCGAGCTCGGACCTTCCTTCGGGCTCTGCGGGCGCCTCAGCGACCATCGTTCGGCACCCTCTCCCGTCTCAAGGCACGCTCCCCGTCAAGGCACGCAGCCTGCCGCCGCTCGGCCGCTCAGGGGACGAGCGCCTTCAGGCGCACGAGCGCCTCGCGCAGCACTTCGGGGCGCTTGCAGAACGCCCAGCGCACGAGCGTCCTGCCGGCCTCGGGGTCGGCATAGAACGCCGACGAGGGCACCGCGACGACCCCGCAACGCTCCGGGAGCTGCCGGCAGAACTCCACTGCGTCGCGCGCGCCGATCGATGCGACGTCGGTGATCACGAAATACGTCGCCGACGGCCGGTAGACGGTGAAGCCCAGGGACTCGAGACCGTCGCACAGGAGGTCCCGACGCTCGCGCAGCGACTCGCGCAGCGGCTCGACGAGCCGGTCCCCTGCGCCGAGCGCCGCCGCGATCGCGTGCTGGAACGGCGTCCCGGTCGCGAACGTGAGGTACTGCTTCGCCGCCCGCACGCGTGCGACGAGCCCCGCCGGACCGCACGCCCAGCCGATCTTCCAGCCGGTGAACGAGAACGTCTTGCCCGCCGACGACACGGCAACCGTTCGCTCGCGCATCTGCTCCAAGGTCGCGACGGGCACGTGCTCCCCGTCGTAGACGAGGTGCTCGTAGACTTCGTCGGTGACGACGACGAGATCGTGCTCCAGGCACACCCGGGCGATGTCCTGGAGCTCTGCGCGACTGAACACCTTTCCCGTGGGGTTGTGCGGGGTGTTCAGCAGTACGAGGCGGGTTCGCGCCGAGATCGCCGCTCGCAGCTCGTCTGGGTCGAAGCACCAGTCCGGCGCATGGAGGCTCACCACCCTGGCGACCGCGCCTGCCATCGCCGCGCACGCGGCGTACGAGTCGTAGAACGGCTCGAACATCACGACCTCGTCGCCGGGCTCGCACAGGCCCAACAGCGCTGCAGCGATGCCCTCGGTCGCGCCGGTCGTGACGAGCACCTCTCCGACGGGGTCGTACTCGAGCCCGTAGCAGCGACGCTGATGGTCCGAGACGGCGGCGCGAAGGCCAGGCACACCGGGGCCCGGGGGGTACTGGTTCTCCCCGCCCCGAAGAGCGGCGACCGCCGCGTCGGCGATCTCGGCCGGCCCGTCGGTGTCGGGGAACCCCTGGCCCAGGTTGATCGATCCGGTCGCGACGGCGAGCGCGGTCATCTCGTCGAAGATCGTCGTGGCGAACCGCGCGAGCCGACCGCCGGCGGGAGACGTGAGCACGCGCGCCGATGCTACCGGGCGCGCCGCCGGGGACGCCGCCACCTCAGCCGAGCAGCGCGCAGCGTATCTTCTGAGCGCCCGTGCACCGAACCGACCAGCACCCTCCGAAGTCCTTCAGCGTCGCCAGCTTCAACGCGCACGCGGGCGTGGACGGGTGGGGCCGCCCCTACGACGTCGTCGGCGCGTGCGAGGCGATCGACGCGGACGTCCTCGTGCTCGAGGAGAACTGGGCGCCGGAGGAGGGGCCGAGCCTCGCGCGCCGTGTTGCCGACGCGCTCGGCTACGAAGTGAGGGAGCACGCGCTCGCCGGCGGGCGTCTGGCCGGCCCCCACCCGCGCGCCGACGCCAGGTGGATGCGCTCGTTCGACTGGCGCGGGAGGAGCCACGCGATCTTCCTCGACAGCGAGCGGCCGTTCAGTGAGCGAGTCGTCCGCTCTCAGCGCTTCTCGCAAGCACGTCCGGGGCGCTGGGGCGTCGCGCTGCTGAGCCGCCTGCCCGTCGAGGACACCGCCGTCATCGAGCTCGGGCGGCTCTCCCGCGACCGAGCGCGACGCGCGGCGCTGGTGGCGACGGTGGACGCGGGAACCGCCGTGGCCGTCGTCGGCACGCACATGTCCCACCTCACCTACGGCGCTGCCGGTCAGTTCGTGCGGCTCGCTCGAGCGATCGCGACCGAGGTGAGGGCGCGCCCTGCCATCCTTGCTGGTGACATGAACCTGTGGGGACCGCCGGTGAGCCTGTTCTTCCCCGGGTGGCGACGCGCGGCCGTCGCGAAGACCTGGCCCTCGTGGCGCCCGCACAGCCAGGTCGACCACGTCCTCGTGCGCGGGCCGTTCCGGGTGCTCGAGGCGCAGGCGCTCGCCTCGGTGGGCTCCGACCACCTTCCCATCCGTGTGACGCTCAGCCTGGAGGCGACGCCGTGACCACTCGTCGGCGCGCCCCGCGCTCGCCGGCGGTCGGCGACGTGGCGCGCCGGCACCTGGCGGCGGTCGGCGCGCTCGTCGGCGTGGCCGTCTTCGCCGGCGTGGCGTCGGGCGCGGCGCCCTTCACCGTCCCGAGCGACGTCGCGGTGGCCTTGCCCTCCGCGCTGTTCGTCGGCGCGATCGTGATGGAGCGGCTCCGCCCGGCCGCTGGACCATGGCGCCGCATGGACGCGACGCTGCCGGCGGGCGGCGAAGGGACGGCGGCCCCCTGGCTCGTCGTGATCGCCCTGGTCGTCGCCGTCGAGCTCGCGTCCTACTTCCACAGCGGCCCTCGTGCCCACTACCCCACCTTGAGCTACGGCATGAACGTGGTGTTCCGCTACCGGGCTGCCAAGGCGGCGGCATGGTTCACCTGGCTCGTGGTCGGCTGGTACCTCGTGCGCCGATGACCTGGGCCGACGTCACCTACGCGCTGTGGGCGGTCGCCGCGCTGGGTTTCTTCGTCCTATGGCTCGCCGCTCGGCGCGCCTCGAAGCTCGGGCGAGCTCGGATCGGGCGTCCCTCGGTCCTGGTGCGAGACATGCTCGACGACCGGACGTGGCTGCGCATGCTCGTGGTGCTCGCCTGGGTGTGGCTCGGGGTGCACGCCTTCGCACGCTGACGACCCGAATGCGAGGCCCGCCCATAGCTGCTCGGGCTCCTTGCCTCTCGTCTCGGGAAGCGGCAGGAGCAAGCCGGTCGACGCGATCATCGGGAGGAAGACGACCGAGGACGCGAGCGCGAGGTGGTGCGAGGTCCCCCGAACGTCGGCGACCACGCCGAAGCACAGGAGCCCGGCGATCGCGCCGCCGGCACCGGCCGCGATGTACCACCCGGCCACCGAAGCCCTCACCGAGGTCGGGAGCAGCTCGTTCGCGAGGGACCCGCCAGCAGGCGCGAACAGCTGCCCAGCACGAAGATCGCGACGAACCACCAGGCCGAGGAAGGACGCCGCCCTGATGACGGCGGGCCCGAGCACGCAGACGGCGACCAGCGCGGGGTCGGACCGACGACAGGTGCAAAACCCCGTCGCCTCGGCGATCGGCTGGGCGTCGCCCGGCTCGCCGGATCCCCCCACGGGCCTGAGGTGGGGCCGCCTGCAGCGCAGCACCGTGGTCGTGCACGGCGCAGACGACCCGCGAAGCACGAGGTGGAAAAAGGTCTTCGCCATGACTCGACTTGCCGCTCGATGCCTGCCACCATCGGAGGGCGGCTCGATTTCGCCGAGCGCACAGCACGCAAGAGAAGACCGCAAGCTCTGGATGGGACATGCCGCGACCAGTCGAAGGGTCCAGCAGCTACAACGCAGGGTTGGACGGCATCCGCGCGATCGCCGTCCTCGGAGTCATCGCGTACCACCTCGAGCTGGGATGGGCGAGCGGTGGCCTGCTCGGCGTCGGGGTCTTCTTCGTCCTCTCCGGCTACCTCATCACGGACCTCCTCACGGCGACGATCCGAAAGCGAGGAGCCCGGTCCTTCGGTCAGTTCTGGGCGCGCCGGGCGCGCCGGCTGCTCCCGGCGCTGTTCGTGATGCTCCTCGTGACGGTCGCGTGGGCCACCCTCTTCGACCGCTCCCAGCTCCCCGGGCTGCGGGGCGACATCCTGCCGGCGATCTTCTACTACAGCAACTGGTGGTACATCTTCCACCACGTCTCGTACTTCGCCGAGTACGGGCCGCCATCGCCGCTCGGCCACCTCTGGTCGCTCGCGATCGAAGAGCAGTTCTACCTGCTCTGGCCGTTCGTGCTCCTGGGCACCCTGCGCTTCGTGAGGAACCGACGGGTGCTCGTGACGGGCGCACTGGTGCTCGCATGCGGCTCTGCCATCGAGATGGCGCTCCTCTTCGTCCCCTACGCCGATCCGACCCGGGTCTACGACGGCACCGACACGCGGGCCTTCGAGCTGCTCGTCGGTGCGGCGCTCGCCTTCGCCTTGCCTCGGAACCGGCGCTTCGCGCCCATCACGCCAAGGGCGCGCGCCGTCCTCGAGGTCGCAGGCGGCGTCGCGCTGGCGGGCATCCTCGCGATGTACTGGCAAACCGGCGAGTACGACCCCTTCGTCTACCGCGGCGGCATGGTGCTGCTCTCGGTGCTCACCGCCGTGCTGATCGCCGTCTGCGTCCATCCTGGCGCGCGGGTAGGACGAGCCCTCGGGATCGGACCCCTTCGCTGGATCGGCGAACGCTCCTACGGCATGTACCTGTGGTCGTTGCCGATCATCGTCCTTACGACCCCCGAAGGCGCCAAGCAGAGCCTCGTGCGCGACGTGCTCCAAGTCGCCGGCATCTTCGTCGCATCCGCGCTCTCGTGGCGCTTCGTCGAGCAGCCCGTGCGCCACGGCGCGCTCGGCCGTCTCTGGCACGAGCTCGGCGACAAGTGGCGCGACCGGGAGTGGGCCGACCTCCTCCCTGGCACCCAAGGCTGGGTTGCAACCGGTGCCGTCCTCGTGTGCGGCCTGATCTGCTCGCTCGGGCTCTCAGGGGTGATCTCGGGAACGGCGACGCCCCCGGAGGCGACGAGCAGCATCCTTCCCCCACGTCTTCGCGTCCACCCCACGACCACCACGACCCGGGCCACCGATCCTCCGGCTCGGTCCCTCGGCCCCAGCCCCGGCGCGGCGCGAGGCCGCGGAACGGTGCCGATCGTCCCGCCGACCACCACGACCACGACGCTGCCTGCGGGGACCGGGGTCACCTTCATCGGCGACTCGATCATGGTCGACGCCGCGCCGTACCTGCGCCGGATGCTCCCCGGTGCCGTGATCGACGCGGTGATCGGCCAGCAGCTGAGCGACGTCCAAGCGGAGGTGCCGGAGCTGAGGAGGCAGGGCGACGTGGGCGACGAGCTCGTCTTGGAGCTCGGGACGAACGGGTACTACAGCCCGACACAGCTCGAGACCCTCCTTCGCTCCCTCGGGCCGATGCGCCGCATCGTGCTCGTGAACACCCGGGAGACACGGCCCTGGGAACAGGCAGTGAACCAGAGCATCGCCACGGTCGCCCACAGCTACCCCCATACGACGATGGTCAACTGGTACGCCCTCGGCGCGAACAACCCCCAGTACTTCTATCCAGACGGCGTCCACCTCGATCCGCAGGGCGCGCGGTACTACGCCTCTCTGCTCGTCCACGCCCTCGAGAGCCCTCCGCCCGGCTCGCGCAACGGGAACGACGACGCCCGCGTGCTCGCGCACCCGCCCCAGGTGGGTTGACCTCGTTGCGTCCAGGCCTTCATCACTTCGTACAGGTACGACGCTACCGTCGAGTCGATGGCCCGACGAGAGGACACCAGGAAGGCGCAGCCTGCACACACCCCTGGCCGAAGACGACCTCGACGTCGTGCCCCGTTGCGCCCTTCGCTTGCAAAGCGCAGGCTGACGGTGGCGGGGACGCTCGCCGCGCTCGCGGCAGCGATCTTGCTCGTCGTGCTCGTCGCCACGAGCGGCAAGGCGCGCGACGCCTCGCGCGCGAGACCATCCAGGCCTGGACCTTCGCTCTCCGTCTCCGCCTCCGGCGGCGTCCCGCTCGACCGATCCCGCTTCGCGAGCGGTGCCTGCGTCGCGTTCGCACCTTCTGCGGGCGACAACCACCACACGGTCTTCATCGACGCCGGGCACGGCGGCGTCGACCCGGGCGGAAAGGGCGTCACCCAGACAGGGCGCGTGATCTACGAGGCGCCTGAGAACCTCGAGATCGAGCTCGAGACGATGAACCTGCTGCGCGCGCACGGCTTTCGAGTCGTCGTCTCGCGCACGACGAACACCGACGTCTTGAAGCCGACCCCGGCGGACCTCACAGGCGGCGTGCTCTCGGTGGAAGGCGCAAAGGCCGACGTGGCGGCACGGGACGTCTGCGCCAACCTGGCACGTGCGACAATTCTCGTCGGCATCTACATGGACACCGGGCCGTCACCGACGAACGCCGGCAGCCTCACCGCGTACGACCCCGATCGCTCCTTCGCCGCCGAGAGCAAGCGACTGGCGACGCTTCTTCAGCGAGACGTGCTCGCTCGCATGAACGCCCACGGCTGGCACATCCCAAACGACGGGGTCCAGCCCGACACAACACTGGGCGCCGCCCCGCTCACAACAACTGCGGCCGCCTACCACCACCTCCTCCTCCTCGGCCCCGCCTATCCCGGCTGGTTCACAACGCCAAGCGACATGCCTGGCGCCCTCATCGAGCCCCTTTTCATCTCGGACCCCTTCGAAGGCTCGATCGCCAACAGTGCCGCCGGCCACGCCGCGATCGCCGAGGGCGTGGCGCAGGCGGTGGAGCAGTACTTCGACAGCTCGTCCTCCTGAGGCGGGGTCGAGCCCGCTGCTCTGAGCGTCTTGCAAGCCGCGCTCACGCCGACGCTGGCTGGCGCCGCTTGCGCAGGAAGCTCACGAACTGCACACCCTCACGAAGGCGCCGCTTCATGACGTCGCTGTCGCGAAGCATCTCGGCCGAGATCTCGGCGATCTTGCCCGCTCGGAAGTAGAACTTCCGGTAGAAGGTGTCGAGCGAGTCGAAGATCTCCGTCCGGTTCAGGTGCGGATAGGAGAGCGCCGCCGTTTGCATGCCGTGCTCGTCCACGAGGACGGCACCGTCGTCTGTCAGCCACCCCTGCTCCTTCGCCTGCCGGTAGAGCGCGGTCCCCGGGTAGGGCGCGGCGATGGACACCTGGATGGTGTGCGGGTTGATCTCGCGGGCGAAGCGGATGGTCTCTTGGATGGTCTCCTTGGTCTCGCCCGGGAGCCCGACGATGAAGGTCCCGTGGATGGTGATGCCGAGGTCACGGCAGTCCTTTGCGAACTGCCGCGCTCGCTCCAGCTTCACGCCCTTCTTGATGTTGGTCAGGATCTGCTGGTTGCCGGACTCGAACCCGACGAGCAGCAGGCGCAGGCCGTGCTCCCTCAAGACCTTCAACGTCTCGTAGGGGACGTTGGCCTTCGCGTTGCACGACCACTCGAGACCCAGACGCGCCATGCCCCGTGCGATCTCTTCGGCCCGCTGCCGGTTGTCGGTGAAGGTGTCGTCGTCGAAGAACACCTCCTTCACCTGGGGGAAGTAGTCCCGCACGAGCGCCATCTCGCCGAGCACGTGCTCGACGCTTCGGGTGCGGTAGCGGTGCCCGCCCACCGTCTGGGGCCAAAGGCAGAAGGTGCACTGCGAACGACAGCCCCTGCCCGTGTAGAGCGAGAGGTAGGGATGCTTCAGGTAGCCGATGAAGTAGTCCTCCACCCGAAGGTCGCGTTTGTAGACCTCGGTCACGTAAGGAAGCCGGTCCATGTCCTCGAGGATCGCCCGGTCGGGCGTCCGCACCACGGTGCCGTCCGGGGCGCGGTACACGATCCCGTCGACCTCCTCGAGCGGTCGGCCCCCGGCGATCTCTGCGATCGTGAAGTCGAACTCCTCACGGGCGACGAAGT
>JAJYMD010000006.1 GCA_021787255.1 Actinomycetes bacterium
TGGTCGGCATTGGTCGGCATTGGTCGGCAAGCCCGCAAGCTGGTATCTTTCAACGTTGAGCGCACAACTAAACGTTCGCTCTTCTTTCTTGTCTTGCGACCCCCCCGAGGAGGGACCGTGCCCGCAAAGATGCTCATCGACGGTAAGTGGACCACCGCACGAGGCGGCGGAACCTTCGAGACGTTCGACCCGGCGACCGGCGCGGTCATTGACACCGTCCCCGACGCGACGCCTGCGGACGTCGACGCCGCAGTCGCCGCGGCCAAGCGCGCGTTCTCGTCGCCGGACTGGGCGCAGATGCTCCCGGCAGCACGCGCGCGCCTCCTGTGGAAGATCGCCGATCTCATCGAGGAGCACGCAGAGGAGCTGGCGCAGCTCGAGACGCGCGACCAAGGCCAGCCCTTCGGCATCTCGAGCCAGATCTCCGTGCCGAACGCGATCGAGCATTTCCGCTACTACGCGGGCTGGGCGACGAAGCTCCATGGCCTCACCGTGCCGGTCTCGATCCCTGGCGTCGACTACCGCAACCACCGCGAACCGCTCGGCGTGTGCGGGCTGATCACGCCGTGGAACTTCCCGCTCATGATCGCGGCCTGGAAGCTCGCGCCGGCGCTCGTCACGGGGAACTCCGTCGTCATGAAGCCCGCCGAGCAGACGCCCTTGTCCACGCTCCGGCTCGCCGAGCTCTGCTGTGAGGCGGGTGTGCCGGATGGTGTGGTGAACGTCGTGACTGGTGGCCCGGCCGTCGGCGAGGCCCTCGTGCGCCACCCGGACGTCGCGAAGATCTCCTTCACCGGCTCGACCGAGGTCGGCCGAGAGATCGCCGCGGAGACCGGACGCCGGCTCGCACGCGTCTCGCTCGAGCTCGGGGGGAAAGCGCCGAGCATCGTGGCCCCTGATGCCGACATCGACGCGATCCTCCAGGGCAACGTCATGGGCGGCCTCTTGAACTGCGGGCAGGTCTGCGCCGCCTACACGCGCTTTTACGTCGACCACAAGCGCGCCGCGGAGTTCGCGGAAAAGATCGGCGACGTGGCTTCTCACATGCAGCTCGGCCATGGCCTGGAGCCCGGGACCCAGCTCGGGCCACTCGTCTCCGAAGAGCAGGTCGAGCGCGTGGACCGCTACGTGCGGATCGGCACGGCCGAGGGCGCACGCCTCGTGACCGGAGGCGAGCGCGCAGGTGGAGAGCTTGCTGGCGGCTACTTCTACCAGCCGACGGTCTTCGCCGACGTGGACGACTCGATGACGATCGCCCGCGAGGAGATCTTCGGGCCTGTTCTCAGCGTCATCCCGTACGAGGACGCCGACGAGCTCGCGGAGCGCGCCAACGACACGGACTACGGCCTGGCCGCGGTCATCTGGTCGCGCGACATCGGCACGGCCAACCGGCTCGCGAATGCGATCAAGGCCGGCACGGTGTGGATCAACCTGCCGCCGTTCCTCGACGCTGCGGCACCATGGGGTGGGATGAAGGCCTCGGGTGTCGGGCGCGAGATGGGCTGGGAGGCGATCCTCGCGTACACCGAGACGAAGAGCGTCTGGACGAGCCTCGCCTGAGGATCGGGCTTCGCCGCTCGGCGCGGCACGTGGCGCCGCCCCCACAACCCCTTCTACAGCAGGTGGTGAGGGGGCTTTGCGGTGCCCTCAGCGAAGCGCGCGAGGCGGAACGGCTGCAGCTCGTGGTGGCTCTTCCCGGTGACCACGAGGTCGGCGACGATCCGGCCGACCGCTGGGGCGATGCCGAAGCCGTGCCCGCTCATGCCGGTCGCGACGACCACCCCGTCGCCGGGCCCGACCTTGTCGATGACCGGGAGCGCGTCCGGAGTCCCGTCGATCGTGCCTGCCCAGGCCGTCGCCGCCCTCCACGTTCGGCCGGGAAGGCATTCGGCCATTGCCGCGAGCGCCTCTTCCACGTCCTCGTACCGCACGCTCCCGCCGAGGTGGTGGTCGTTGTCGCGCCGGGCAATCCTCGCCAGCGCCTCGCGGGGCCGTACCTGGAGGTACTCGCGGTTCTTCCAGTACATGGGGAGAGCCTGGCGGAGCTGGCGCGGCACGAGGAGCGACCGGAGCGCACCGGGGTCCACCACCACCTCGCCCCGGCCTCCAGCCGATATCAGCACCTGGCCGCTCGCAGTCTGACGGAAGCCGACGCGCCCGGTCCACACGCATGCGTCGGTGAGCCACGGCACCTTCTCGGTCAATGCCACCGTCTGGTTGACCAGCTGCACCGGCATGTGGAGGCCGAGCTTTCGCAGGAGCGCGCCGGACCCGGCGCCGGCGGTGAGCACGACATTCGACGCAGCGACGAACCAGTCGTCGGTCTGCACGCCCGCGACGGCGCCGCCGGAGGTGACGATCGCGCGAGCAGGGCAGCCAGAGAAGACCTCGACCTGCTCGGTGCCAAGCGCGCGCGAGTAGGCGGCGACCGCCTTGGCCGGGTTCACCTGCCCGTCGCTCGGAGTGAAGATCGCGAGCCCGAAGCGCGCCCAGAAGCCCGGCACGATCTTCGCGACGTCGTCGTCCGTGACGACGCGGCTGTCGAGCCCGCAGCTCCGCGCGACGTCGATCCAGCGGTGGTAGTCCTCCACGCGTTCCGGATCGTCGGTCAGCCGGAGGTTCCCGCCCTGCACCCATTCGAGGTCGGCCCCGAGACGTCCGGGAAGCTCTCGCCACGTCCGACTGGCCTCGATCATGATCGGCAGCTCTTCGATCGCGCGGCCCTGCTGTCGGACGAAGCCCCAGTTACGGCTCGACTGTCCGGCACCCGGCTCGACGGCGTCGAGCACGCAGACGCTCAGCTTTCGCCGGGCGAGCTCGTACGCAGACGCGAGACCGACGATCCCCGCGCCGATCACCACGACGTCAGGACGACGCGCGGGAGGGCTGAGCGCATGCGGCCCCTCGGGAGGCGTCACGGTATCCTCCGGAGGGCACGACGCCTCCGCTCACACGTCCACGTGTCACCCATCGATGTAGCGTTCACGTTCCCAGTCGGTGACCGCGGCGTTCCAGAGGGACAGCTCGTGACGGCCGAGGGCGACGAAGACGTCGCGGAACGCTCCGAGAAGCTCCCCGGCGAAGGCATCCTGCTCGAGCACGCCGAGAGCGCTCTCGAAGCTCGCCGGGAGCAGCGGGAGATCCGTACGCACGTACGCGTCGCCGGTCACCCGGCAAGGAGGCTCGAGCCCGCGCTCGACGCCGTCGAGCCCTGCCGCGACGCACACCGCGGTGACGAGGTACGGGTTCGCGTCCGCGGCCCCCCCGCGCCACTCCAGACGGTTCGCAGCGCCGTGCCCCGCGATCGCGCGCACCCCGACGGTGCGGTTGTCCACCCCCCAGCAAACCTGGGTTGGCGCAAAGCTGTGATCCGCGATCCGCTTGTAGGCGTTCACCGTCGGCGACCCCAGCGCCGTGAGTGCCGGCATGTGCTCGAGAAGTCCTGCCAGGTACCGGCCCATCAGCCCTACTTCCAGGTCGCCAGGCGTCGAGCGTCCGAAGACGTTGACGCCCCCGTCGAGCTCGGCGAGCGACTGGTGGAGGTGGAACCCCGAGCCAGACTGTCCGGGGAGCGGCTTCGCCATGAACGTCGCGCAGTAGCCCATCTCCTGGGCGATCTCCTTCACGGCCATCTTGAAGCGCAGCGTGTTGTCGGCAGCCTCGAGCGCATCCGCGTACCGCATGTTCACCTCGACCTGGGCGGGCCCGAACTCGGTGTTGCAGGCCTCGAGCGCGACGCCCATCGCGGCGAGTTCGTCGCGCAGGCGCTGCATGAAAGGCTCCAGCGTGGCGCCCCGCGTGAGGCTGTAGCAGTCGATCTCCTCGTAGAGCGGCCGGCCGCTGGAGTTGAGCAGGTAGAACTCGAGCTCCGCGCCGACCTTCGGCTCGTAGCCGAGAGAGTGTGCGCGCGCGAGGACGTCCTTCAGGATGTGGCGCGTGCTCACCGCGACCTCACGACCGTCTGGCTCGCGGCAGTCGCAGATCACCGACGCGGCACCCGGGTGCCAGGGGACCGGGCGGAACGTGGCAAGGTCGGGCACTGCGACCATGTCTGGGTAGCCGGTGTCGAAGTTCGTGTAGGCCACGTCCTGGATCACGTCGCATCGGCGTCCCCAGACCAGCGCGGCGTTGGCCAGCTCGAAGCCGCGGTAGGCGGTGTCGAGGAAGTGCCGGACAGGGATCCGCTTTCCGCGCGGCAGACCCTGGGCGTCAGGGAAGGCACACTCGATCGTACGGATCTCGAATTCCTTGCAATGCGCTTCTACCTCGCCGATGTCCACCTGGTCCCCCTATCGTTTCTCGTTCCCGCCCTGCCGAACGGTGCTGCCGGGTCTACCGAGTCGCGCCGTGGCCGCACGCCGCCGCCATCAGCCCACCGCCCGGACCGACCTAGAAGCGGCCGTCCTGCCCGGGAACCCAGTCGGTTCCCGCGAGCGGCACCCGGGCCATCGCCGCCGCCTCGAGCGTCAGCGCCCGCAGGTCCTCTGGCTCGAGCCCGTGGACGTCACCCTTGCCGCACGCCTTGGCGAGCAGCGTGATCTCCATCACCATCGCGTTGATGAAGTTCTCGACGCGCTCCGCGGCCTTCTCGACGTCGAGCCTCTCGACCAGCTCGGGATCCTGGGTCGCGACGCCGACGGGGCAGCGCCCGGTGTGGCAGTGGTGACAGAACCCCGACGCGGTGCCGAGCTGCGCGTAGTCCTCCGCGTAGACCGGCGCGTTGCAATTCAACGCGATCAACGCCGCCGTGCCGATCGCGACGGCGTCGGCACCGAGCGCGAGCGCCTTGGCCGCGTCCGCGCCGCTGCGGATGCCGCCAGACACGACGAGGTCCACCTGGCCGTAGAGACCGAGCTCCTCGAGCGCCTCTCGCGCGGCGGCGACCGCGGCGATCGTCGGGACTCCGGTGTGGTCGAGGAGCAGCTCGGGCGACGCGCCCGTCGCGCCCTCCATGCCGTCGACGACGATCACGTCGGCACCGATCTTCGCCGCGATCTTCACGTCCTCGCGCACCCTGGTCGCCGGCATCTTGACGAAGATCGGGACCTGGTTGTCCGTCGCGATGCGCAGCTCCTCAAGCTTGACCTCCATGTCGTCCGCCCCGAGGAAGTCGGGATGGCGCACGGCCGAGCGCTGGTCGATGTTCTTGGGCAGCGTCCGCATCTCGGCGACGCGGTCAGCGACCTTGGCGCCGGGAAGCAGGCCCCCGGTGCCCGGCTTCGCGCCCTGGCCCATCGCGACTTCGATGGCGTCGGCCTGTCGAAGGTGCTCGAGGTCGAGCATGTAGCGCGACGGGGTCATCTGGTACACGAGGAGAGAGGACTCCTCCCGCTCCTCGGTGAGCATGCCCCCCTCGCCCGTGCACGTGCAGGTGCCGATTGCCGAGGCGGCGCGGCCCAGCGCGGCCTTGGCGTTCCACGAGAGCGCCCCGAAGGACATGGACGTGATGTAGACGGGCACCGACAGCTCGAGCGGCTTCGCGCACCCGTGGCGCGCGCCGAGCACCGTCTTGGTCTCGCAGCTCTCGCGGTAGCCCTCGAGCGGCAGCCGCGTCATCGCTGCCGGGAGGAATACGAGGTCGTCGAGCCGCGGGATCCTGCGGTGAAGCGAGAACCCGGTGATGCGGTATCGGCCGAGCTCGGCTTTCGACTGGATCTCCTCGATCGTGTAGCGGTCCCAGATCGGGCTCTCCTGCATGCTGAGGGCGTCGGCCGCCCGCGTGCGATCGGTCTCGGGTTCACGACCTTCGCTGCTCATATGCTCCTCCAGATCCGGCCATCGTGCTTGTCGAAGTACCACAGCCGTCCCTCCGCCTCGATCTTGCGGAAGGGGCCGTCGGGCCAGGGAAGCCCTACCACCGCGAGGTCGCGCACGAGCTCCTCGGTGTCCTTCCCGTCGAGTGGTCGCTCGATCGCGTCGGCGCCGAGCGAGCCCACATCGCCCGAGACGAAGATCCTGCCCTCGTACATCGACGCCCCGAGGCTCTCGCCTGCGCCGTTCAGCACGACGATCTTGCCACGGTGCGCCATGAACCCCGACAGGAACCCGACGGAGCCCACCACGAAGATGTCTCCGCCCTTCATCGCGATCCCCGTGCGCGGCCCACCGTCGCCGTGGATCACGATCGTCCCGCCTCGCATGCCCGCGCCGGCCGACCAGGCGGTCGATCCGCGTACGACGATCCTGCCCTCGGACATCGCCTCGCCGACGCCCCAGCCGGCGTTGCCGTGGACGACGATGGAGGCTCCGGCGTTGAAGCCGCCGCAGTAGTAACCGACGCTGCCAAGGAAGTGGATCTCAGCGCGCATCGCCTCGAGCCCAATGCCGAGGTTGTGTCGCGCGCGGGGGTTGTCCACGGCAACCTGCTGGCTCCCCTGCGCGAGCTCGCGCAGCGTGCGGTTGAGCCTGTAGGCGTCGAGCCCGTCCGCGTCGACGTGCACGGCGTCGTCGGACAGCCCAGCCCATCGGTTGACGGCGGTCTGGTCGATGCTCAACTTGTGTCCACCTCCATTGCCTGGTCGCTCACCGCGGGAACGTCCCACACGACGGCGGTCCCCTCCCTGACGTACTCGGTGGCGAGCTCCGTGTCGAAGACCCTCCTGAGCGCCTGCTCCTCGGTCGCGAGCGCGGTCGTCCCGTCGATCCGGCTCACGAGGAGGGGCTTGATCGCGAGGCGATCGGTGGCGCAGCCGATCGCCGACTCGGTCGCGAGAAGGTAGGTGAACACCCCGTCCAGCGTGGTGATCGAGCGTAGGAGGGCCTCGTGCAGGGACGAGCCCATCGCGAGCTGCTCCGCGATGTACACCGCGATCAGCTCCGAGTCGTTGTCCGTCAGGAACTGGAGGTTCCGCTCGGACATGAGCCGACGCATCTTGTAGTAGTTCGTCAACTGGCCATTGTGCGTGATCGCGACGTCGAGAAAGGGCCGCGCCCAGAAGGGATGGGAGAGCTCCACGTCGACCGTCGACTCCGTCGCGAGGCGCGAGTGCGCCATGCCGTGCGTGCCGACGAATTCGTCGATACCATGGCGCAGGGCGACCTCGTCGGCGCTGCCGACGTCCTTGATGATCTCGAGCCGCCAGCCCATCGAGTGGACCTGCACCCCCTCGGTCGCCTCGATCGCCTCGAGCAGCGCCGCCGCACTCCTGCCAAGCTCCGCCGTGAGCCGGAAGAAGGTCCCGCCGTCCGGACCTCCCGCCGTTACCTGCGGCTCACCCGTGAGGCGCGCGTCCACCAGCTTCATGCCCTGGATCACCGAAGAGAGCGCCTTGTCTGCGTCGACGTCCCTCAGAACGTGCGCCCGGATGATGACTCGGTCCTCGTGCGGCACCTCACCGTAGAGGGCGAACCCCGTCGAGTCGGGACCGCGATGGAGCATCGCGCCCTCGGTGACATGCAGCAGCTGACCGATGGGCCCCGCGTGCTCGAGGATCAGACCGCACTGTCCGCACACGTCATGCCTCTCTTTCCTCCGGGGGTCGGTACGCCATACGCTCGGCGAGCGCGTCTGCTGCACACCGGATGTGGAGGCGCAGCAGCTCCTCGACCCGTGCGCCGTCGCGCGCGATGAAGGCGTCGACGATCTCCCGGTGCTCGCGCACCATGTCCGACGTCGCGCCGACACTGCGGGCGTAATAGCTGAAGATGAGGAACGCCGAGTGTTGGTCCCATATGTCCTGGAGGTACTGCGCCATGCGGCGGTTGGGGCACCAGCGGATCAGCGTCGTATGGAGGTCGACGTTGCACTGGAAGGCTTCGCTCACGCTCGCCGGGTAGTGGTCCTCGAGCGCGCGTTGGATCGCGCGCACTCGCACCATGCCGGCCTCGTCCACGACCTCGCAGGCGAGCCGTGCGGCCACCGGCTCGAGCACTTCGCGCAGTTGGTAGAGCTCCCCGACGTCATCGATCGTGAGCCCGCGGACGAACATCCCGCGATTCGGGAGCGTGTAGATGAAGCCGTCCCGCTCGAGCCGGAGCAACGCCTCGCGCAACGGGGTCCGGCTCACACCGAGGCTTACCGCGAGCCGCTGCTGCAGGAGCCGGGTGTCCGGCATGATTTCCCCGCTGACGATCGCGGCGCGCAGCCTCTTGTACACCTCGTTGATGAGCCGGTTGTCCCGCCTCTCGACCGGTCTCGGCGCGAGCCTGGATCCCCCGGCTGGCTTTGCGCCGCCCCGCTCAGCCGGCACTCTCGGCATCCGTCCGCGCAAGGCTCAGTTCGGGCAGATCTCTCGACGCTCTAGCCACGGCGCTATGGTTCTCCCGTGCCATGTTCAGCGCGGTCAGCCCCGCGCCGACGGCCACCCAGCCGATGATGTACCAGATCCACTGGTTCTCGGGGGACGGCACCTTGTAGATGCTCCCGAAGATCCCGCCAGTGGCGACCCCGAGCCCGAGGACGACGGCGACCACGAGGGCGGCGGGGTTCGCGTGGTGCCACAGCCCGCGGATCGCCCCCAGCGAGATCGCTGCGTACACGACGACGAGACCGAGCCCGCCGAGCCCCACGACCCACGCGAAGAACGGGAAGAACTGCGGAGCGCCGTTCAAAGGGAACACCCCGTTGTCCAGACGCACGAGGACGACGAAGGCGACGCCGAGGAGGACCTGGAAGACGATCGCGTTCACGGGCGTCCCCCACCGCCTGGAGATCTTCGCGAAGGGTCCGGGGATCCTCCGGTCACGCGCCATGGCGAACAGGCCACGCGTGGAGGAGACCGCCGCGCCGACGCCGACCGCCATGATGTCGCAGATCACCACGATGTTCAGGAAGTCGAGCAGGATCGAGGTGCCGAAGTTCCCCGGTGCGCCGAGCGTGAACAACGGCGCGGGGCTCTTCACCCACTTCGTCATGTTGAGACCGAAGCCGATGTCCTGCGCGTAGGCGGCCAGGACGTAGAACGCGGCGACGACTCCCACCGACCCGAGGATCGCGATCGGGATGGAGCGCTTTGGGTTCGCCGTCTCCTCGCCGAGGTTGGCCGCTGACTCGAACCCGACGAACAGGAGGATCGCGTAGACAATCCCGAAGAAGATGCCCGACCAGCCGTCCGCGGCGGAACTCGGCTCGAACGGTCGCGCCGTGTTGCCCCCGTGGCCGCCCTGCACGATGACCGACAGGAAGAAGCCGAGGACGAGGAGTGCGGAGAGCGACACCAGCACGAGCTGTGCCTTCGTCGAGATCTTGACGCCGAAGTAGAGCAGGCAGAACAGGAGCGCCGCATAGACGAGGTCGATCACCCAGTACGGGATGTTCACGCCGTACGCTGTGCTGAGGAAGCCGGAGGTGATCCCGCCGACGAGCAGCACGATCGCGGCCGAGAGAAGGAGCGTGCAGCCGTAGTACAGCCACCCTGCGACGAACCCCGTCCGCTTGCCGAACCCGTCGGTGACGTAGTCGTACAGCGCGCCTGCCGCGTGGATCTTGCGGGAGTACGCGGCGATGATCCAGCCGAGGCCCCCGACGCCGACGGCGGCGATGACGATCGCGATCGGCGTGGCGATCCCGGCTCCCTTACCGGCAGCACCGGCACCGACCACGAGGGGGATCAGGAGGGCCGAGGAGAAGACCGGGCCCATGAACCCCGCGGATTGGGCGATCGCGTCCACCACGGAGAGGTGCCGCTCGCCCAATTGCTCCCTTCCAGCGCCTTCGTCGGCGCGACCTTCGCTCGCCACGGCTCGGCCCCCCCACTTCGCTCACGCACGCGGGAACGACGTGCGACTGAATGCTGAATGCAAATCACGTTGCGGGAGTACTGTACGGATTCCTCCGGCTCTATGTCAAGGGGTGCGGTCTACGTACACTGCTTTAGTGTGGGATCACACAAGGTCACCCGTGGGTTTCCACGTCCCGCCGCTTTCGCGTGCCGCGCAGGCGCCCGGTGCAGCGGCGCCTGCGGAGGCAGGAGGGGGGCGCGCCGTGGGCTCGCCACGCGGCAGGGCGATGAGATGAAGAGCGGCGGGCAGTCCTCCTCGCGGGCTGCACCGCTCGAGGCCGAGCGGAGGTCCCTGCAGGGCAGCGGGAGCGCTCGGTCGCCCCTCTCACCGTGCTCGGCGAGTACGTCATGCCCCGCGACGCCACGGTGTGAGGTCCACGCTTCTCGACGCCCTCTCACTGTCCGGCGTCGAGAGCAAGGCCGCCCGGCAAGCGCTGGCCCGTGCGGCGAACGCCGGCTGGCTGGTGAGTGAACGCGTCGGCCGGGAAGCGCGCTGGCACCTCACCGAGCAGGGAAGGGCTCTCGTCGCTGACGGCTCGGTGCGCATCAACGCGTTCGACCCCACCCGCGCCGATTGGGGCGGCAAGCGGCTGGTCCTCGTGATCTCCATCCCCGAAGAGCGCCGGACCGATCGCCACGTGCTGCGCACCCCGCTCGCGTGGGCAGGC
>JAJYMD010000390.1 GCA_021787255.1 Actinomycetes bacterium
TCGGCGTGCCATCTCGGGGGACTCACTGGGAGCGGTCATCGATGTGGTGAGCTCGAGGAACAGGCTCTCGAGGTCCTGGCTCACCTGGACCAGCTCGTGCACGACGACGCCGTTGGAGGCGATGAGCGGCCCCAGCGCCTCTGGGGTCGCCCCGTCGACGAGCAGGGTGTCGCTGCCGATCGGCCGGGGCGCGTAGCCGGCTCGGCGGGCGATCTCGCTCAGCCGGCCGGGCTCGGGCGTCCGCACCCGCATCGACGACTGGGCCTGGGTGGTGAGGATGGAGAGCGGACCCTGGGCCCGGAGCTGGCCGTTCGACACGATCACCACGTCGTCGACCGTCAGGGCCATCTCGGCGAGCAGGTGCGAGGACTCGAGGATCGTCCTCCCCTCGGACGCGAGGTGCCGGAGCAGGTCTCGGAGCCACGCGATCCCTTGTGGGTCGAGCCCGTTGGACGGCTCGTCGAGCACGAGGACGCCCGGGTCCCCGAGGAGCGCGCCGGCGAGCTGGAGGCGCTGGCGCATGCCCAGCGAGTAGTCGCCCACCTTGCGGTGCGCGTCGGCGGTCAGTCCGACGAGCGCCAGCACCTCGTCGACGCGCGAGCGCTCCAGGCCGGCTTCGATCGCCATCATCTCGAGGTGCGCCCGGGCGCGTCGCGACGGGTGGAAGCTGGTCGCCTCGAGCACCGCACCGACGTGACGCGCCGGTTCCGGGATGTCGCGGTAGCGCCGGCCGCCGATCGTGCAGGTCCCCGAGGTCGGCAAGGCGAGGTCGAGCATGATGCGCAGCGTCGTGGTCTTCCCGGCGCCGTTCGGGCCGAGGAAGCCGGTGATGCGTCCGGGCTCGACGGTGAAGCTGAGGTCGTCGACCGCGGTGACCGCTCCGAACCGCTTGGTGAGGCCCCGTACCTCGATCGTCGCGCCGCGAACGGCACCGTCCACGACGGCCATGCGAGGAGGCTACCTCAGACCCCGGGAACGAAGACGTCTCGAGGCGAGGAGGGTCAGGCCAGCTCGTCGCGCCGGAGCTGCGCACCGGCCGGCCACCTTGCGATCAGCGAGTACCGATCGCCCCGGATGAGGCTCTTGCGCCATTCGACGGGGAGGTCTCCTGCGAGGACGAGCCGGTCGATCGAGAAGGCCGCGGTCTTCGGCGGCAGCCGCAGCAGCCGGCGGTCGGACGGCTCGGGGATCACGGGCCGGATGCGTTCTCGCCCGCCGGTGACGCGCAACGCGCAGTGGGCGGCGAGGAGCTCGTAGAGGCCCCCGGTGGACAGGTCGGCGTCGAGGAGCTGGCCGGCCTGCTCCGCCGGCAGCCACGAGCGGTCGAGCGCGATCGGCTCGGCACCGGCGATGCGGAGCCGCTCGATGAACACGACCTCGGCACCGGTGTCGAGGTCGAGCGCGGCGGCGACCTCGGCCGTGGCCGGGCGTCGCTCGGCGGCGATCACCTCGCTGCGTTCCTCGACGCCACTCGCTCGCACCGCCGACGCCAAGCTGTAGAGGGAGTGGAGGGGCTGCTCGAGGACGGGAAGGGCGACCGAAGAGCCGCGGCCTCGCTGGCGGACCACGAGGCCCTCGGCGGTGAGGCGGCGAACGGCCTCGCGCACGGTCTGCCGGCTGACCTCGTAGTCGCGGGTCAGCTCCTCGTCGGTCGGGAAGTGCGCTTCGAACTCCCCGCGCAGCAGGCGGCGGCGAAGGTCCTCGACGATCTGCGCCCACAGAGGCAGCGGGCTCGAGCGGTCCAGGGTGGCTGCCACGGTCTCACACCGCTGCGAGGAAGAAGGATCCGACGAGGACGGCCAGCACGTAGAGGGTGACGATGGTCATTGGGGGATCCTTCTCGTAGACGAAGGACAGCACTCCGACGGCCACCCGCAGCACGGGAGTGAGGATCAGGATCAGCACCCCGAGCACGACGATCCCGCGACCCTCTCCACTGGCGATCGCGCGTCCGAGCGCGCCGAAGGAGTGCGGGAACGACGTCGTCTTCGACGTGAGCCGCTGGTAGGAGAAGTGGCCGAACACCGACACGTACTCGCTGTGGTGGGCGAACATGAGGCCGAGCCCGACGGCGATGACGAGCACGCTCACGACGACGCCGATCCGCAGCACGAGGCTGATGGCCAGTTCGACCTTCCGGACCTTCTCTTCCATCGCCGCCGCCTCTTCGGGGCCGAGCGGACGGCGGCTGCCCGAGCGGGCGAGACCCTCCGTGGCCGGCACCCGGGCGGGGGACGCGGGTGCTCCGTGGCTGGCAGCGGGTCCGTTCACGTCGGTCACGGGAAGATCCCCTTCTGGAGCATCTCGAGGGAGATCACGACGAGGACGAGGACGAAGACGAGCCGGACGGTCTTGCTCGTGATCCGGCCGAGGACCCGGGCCCCGAAGGTCGCTCCGAGGAGCACGCCCGCCGCGACGGGCGCGGCGATGACGGGGTCGATCTGGCCCCGGATGAAGTACACTCCCGCGCTCGCCGCAGCGGTGACCCCGATCATGAAGTTGCTCGTCGCCGAGGACACCTTCATGGGGAGGTGCATCGCGCTGTCCATGGCCGGCACCTTGAGGGCCCCAGAGCCGATGCCGAGCAGCGCGCTCACCAGCCCGGCGACGTACATGAGCGCGAGGCCGGCCTTCGTGCCGACGACCTTGTAGGAGATCTCTCGCTGCTCGGCCTCGTCGTAGTAAGAGCCGTGCAGGTCGAAGTAGTTCGCGATCCGGTCGTTCGACGTCGTGAGCGGCTCGGCGGAGTGACGCCGGCGGAACGTCGCGAACGAGGAGTAGCCGAGGACGAGCCCGAAGAAGACGAACAGGAACCGGGTTGGCAGCACCGTCGTGAGGTAGGCGCCGCTCACCGCCCCCGTCGTCGTCGCGATCTCGAGGAACATCCCTGCCCGCAGGTTGGTCATCCGCTCCCGGACATAGGCGGCAGCCGCGCCGCTCGACGTCGCGATCACCGAGACGATGCTCGCTCCGATCGCCAGGCGAATGTCCACGTGGTACAGGAGGGTGAGGACCGGGACGATCACCACACCGCCGCCCAAGCCGATCAGGGACCCGAGGACGCCCGCAGCGACCGACACGAGCGCCAGCGAGACCACGAAGTCGAGGGGCGTCACAGACTGATTATATGGACATTCGTTAGTACGGTCTAACTGGCACGGTCGCTCGCCAGCGGCTTCGCAGGCACCGCCCCCTCGAGCGCCAGCAGCCTGCGCTTCACGTCGGGCCCCCCGCCGTAGCCGCCGAGCCGGCCCCCGGCAGCGACGACGCGGTGGCAGGGGAGGACGATCGGGAGCGGGTTGGCGCCGTTCGCCTGCCCGACGGCGCGAAAGGCTCCTGGTCGGCCCACGCGTCTGGCGAGCTCGCCGTACGTGACGGTCTCGCCGTAGGGGATGCCGGTGAGCGCGTTCCACACCGAGAGCTGGAACGCGGTGCCGTGGGGCGCGACCGGGAGCGCGAACGACCTGCGCGAGCCGGAGAAGTACTCGTCGAGCTGCGAGGCGGCCAAGCGCAGCGGCGCCGGCGTCCGGCCGGGCGTGCTGGCGAGCTCGCTCGTCCCCGGAAGGCACAGATGGGAGAGGGCGGAGTCGTCGCCCGCGAGCAGCACGGCGCCGATGGGGGTGTCGATCGACAGCCGCGCCCGAGCGGCACCGGCTCGCTGGAGCAGCGTGCCGCCCGCCACGCTCACGCCAGCGCGCGCAGGGTCTCGAGCGCGGCGTTGGCGATGCCCCGGCCGTCGAGGCCGCAGGCCGCGAGGATGTCGTCGGCCTTCCCCTGCGGCAGGTACGCGATCGGCAGGCCGCAGGTACGCACGAAAGGCCTCGAACAGGTGGCGGCGAACGCGCCGGAGCGCAGCGCGGCGGCGACCGTCTCCCCCACGCCTCCCTCGACGGCGCCGTCCTCGGCGGTGACGACGACGGCGTGGGAGGAGGCGTCGGCGAGCATCGCCGCGTCGAGCGGGCGGGCGACCCGCACGTCCCACACGGTCGCCTCGACGCCGTCGGCCTCGAGCACCGCAGCGGCCCGCTCGCACGCCTCCAGGAGCTTGCCCACGCCGAGAAGGCAGACGGATCCGTCCCCCCCGGCGACGCGTCGCGCCCTCAGGCCGGCGCCGGTCTCGGCGCGGCAGCGTGCGGGGGTCTTGGGCCACCGGATCGCCACGGGCCCGCCGTCGTGCTCCAGCGCGTCGTGGAGCATGACGGCCACCTCCTCGTAGGAGGAGGGCGCGAGCACCGTCATCCCTGGCACCTTGGAGAGCAGCACGAGGTCGAGGATCCCGTGGTGGCTCGGGCCGTCGTCGCCGGTCACCCCCGCTCGGTCCAGGCAGAAGACGACCGGAAGACGGTGGAGCCCCACGTCGTGGAGGACCTGGTCCCATGCGCGGTTGAGGAACGTGGAGTAGACGGCGACCACCGGTCGCAGCCCTCCCATCGCCATCCCCGCGGCGAGGGTCACCGCGTGCTGCTCGGCGATCCCGACGTCGACCAGCCGGTCGCCGTAGCGCTCGGCGAACGGGATGAGGCCGGTCGGTCCGGTCATCGCGGCGGTGACCGCGACGAGCTCCGGGCGCGACGCGGCCTCCTTCACGATCGCGGCTGCGAAGGCGTCGGTGTAGGTCGGGACGCTCCCCTTCGGCACTCGTGGCCGCCCCGTCACCGCGTCGAAGGGTGAGACGTCGTGGAGGCACTTCTCCTCGTCGAGCTCAGCGGGTGCGTAGCCGTGCCCTTTCACCGTGTGCACGTGCACCACGACGGGACCGCCGAAGGACCTCGCGTCGCGAAGGACGGTCTCGAGCGCGTCGATGTCGTGGCCGTCCACCGGGCCGACGTAGGAGAAGCCCAACGCGCCGAAGAAGGCGGCCGGTGCGGAGGACGCCGGGCTGCCCGCCGTCGTGAGCGGCGAGATCGTCGGTGCGTACGAGCGACCGTTGTCGTTCAGCACGACGACGACGCGCCGCTGCGAGACGCCGATGTTGTTCAGCGCCTCGTAGGCGAGGCCCCCGGTGAGCGCGCCGTCGCCCAGGACCGCGACGACGTGGTGGCGCTCCCCGCGGGCGTCCCGGGCGCGCGCGAGACCGTCTGCATAGCTGAGCCCCGTCGACGCGTGGCTGTTCTCCACCAAGTCGTGCACGGACTCCGTGCGGTTCGGGTAGCCCGAGAGCCCTCCTGCCCGTCGCAAGCTCGTGAAGCGGGCTGCCCGGCCGGTCACCACCTTGTGCACGTAGGCCTGGTGGCCGGTGTCCCAGACGATCGGGTCCGTCGGGGAGTCGAAGACCCGGTGCAGCGCGATGCACAGCTCCACCGCGCCGAGGTTCGAGCCGAGGTGGCCCCCGGTCTCCGACACCGACGACACGAGGAAGCGCCGGATCTCGGCCGAGAGCGCGTCGAGGGCCGGCCGGTCCATGGCGCGCAAGCGCTCTGGCGTCAGGTCCCGAAGCGCCCTCGGCACCTGCAAGTCCGCCTGCGGCTCGGGATGCGGGCTTGCCTGCGGCTCTTGGTCCGCCTGCGGCTCGGGATGCGGACCCGCGTGCAGGTCGCGATCCGCCTGCGGCTCCGGAGCCGTCCGGAGCCTTGGGTCGTGCAGCGTCGTCACGCCGGTCAATGCGTGCTCACGAGCGCGCGCAAGGACTCTCGCAGCGAGCCCATGGACGCGATCACCGCCGAGGGCTCGTAGCCGCAGTGCGCCATGCAGTTCGCGCAACGCGGGTCCTTGCCCCTCCCGTACTTCGACCAGTCGGTCGTCTCGACCAGCTCCTTGTAGGAGGAGACGTAGCCGTCGGACATGAGGTAGCACGGCCGCTGCCATCCGAGCACCGAGTAGCTGGGGATGCCCCACGCGGTGCACTGGAAGTCCCGCTTGCCCTCGAGGAAGTCGAGGAAGAGCGGCGAGTGGTTGAGCCGCCACTTCTTGCGCTTCCCGGCGAACGCCTCCCGGAAGAGCTGGCGGGTCTGCTCGACGCCGAGGAAGTGCTCCTGGTCGGGCGCCTTCGAGTACGCGTACGCGGGCGAGATCATCATCGCGTCCACTTCGAGCTCGTCGTTCAAGAAGTCGAGGAGGTCGCGCACGGTCTTGGGTGAGTCCGTGTTGAAGAAGGTCGAGTTGGTGGTGACCCGGAAGCCTCGGCGCTTGGCCTCGCGGATCGCCTCGACGGCCGTCTCGAAGACGCCTTCACGGGCGACCGCTTCGTCGTGGCGCTCCTTCAGCCCGTCCACGTGCACGACGAAGGAGAAGTACTCGCTCGGCGTGAACTTGTCGAGCCGACGCCGGAGGAGGACGGCGTTCGTGCAGAGGTACACGTAGACCTTGCGCGTCACGAGGGCTTCCACCATCTCGGCGATCTGCGGGTGGAGGAGAGGCTCACCGCCGGCGATCGAGACCATGGGCGCGTCGCTCTCTTCGACCGCGTGCACGACGTCGTCGACGGAGAGCCGCTTGCGCAGGATGTCGGTCGGATGCTGGATCTTCCCGCAGCCCGGGCACGAGAGGTTGCACGCGAACAGCGGCTCGATCTCGACGATGAACGGGTAGTACTTGCGGCCCTTCAGCCGCTGCCGGAGCAGATGCGCTCCGATCCTCATGTTCTGCTTCATCGGAATGGGCATCAGCGCACCTGTGCTGGGAGAGTGAATCGGACGTTCTCCGTCGTGGTCCTGCGTTCGGCGACCTCGGTGGGCCCGAGGGCCGACAGCGCCTGGATCACGTCGGTGACGAGGGACTCGGGGGCGGACGCGCCGGCAGTGACCCCGACGGTCGCCGGACCGTCGAGCCACGAAAGACGGAGCTGGCCGGCGTCCTCCACCAGCTCCGCTCGGCAGCCCTCTCGCAGGGCCACCTCTACCAGTCTCGCCGTGTTCGACGAGTTGGCCGAGCCGACGACGAGCAGCAGGTCGCACTCGCGGGCGATCGCCCGCACGGCGTCCTGGCGGTTCTGCGTCGCGTAGCAGATGTCCTCGGTGCTCGGGCCGACGACGCCTGGGTACCTGCGGCGGAGGGCGTCGACGACCTCGGCCGTCTGGTCCGTGGCGAGCGTGGTCTGCGTGAGGTAGGCGACCGGCGCGCCGGGTGCGAGCTCGAGGCGGCCGACCTCGTCGGCGGTGGCCACGACGTGCACCCGGTCGGGTGCCTCGCCGCGGGTGCCGACGACCTCCTCGTGGTCGGCGTGGCCGACGAGGACGATGTCGTAGCCGCGCGCGGCGTAGCGGCGTGCCTCGTGGTGCACCTTCGCGACGAGCGGGCAGGTCGCGTCGATCACCCTGACACCGTCGCGCGCGGCCGCCTCGTCGCGGACGTCGGGCGAGACCCCATGGGCGGCGAGCACCAGGGTCGCCCCGTCGGGCACCTCGTCGATCTCCTCGACGAACACGGCCCCCATCGCGGCGAGCCGTCCGACCACGTGGGTGTTGTGGACGATCTGGCGACGGACGTAGACCGGCGGGCCGTGGCGCTCCAGGGCGCGTTCGACGATCTCGATCGCGCGCTCGACGCCCGCGCAGAACGAGCGCGGCCACGCGAGCACCACGCGGCGCGCTCGGCACGCGCGCGCCCAACGCTCGATCGACTCGCGGACCCCTGCGAGCGACGCGGTGGCACGGCGGGAGCCGATCGCCGCCATCGCACCGGGTCCCGGGAGCTCCTCGACGGCGCGGACCACCGCGAGCGGGCGGTCCCCGGCGGCGAGCGTCGCCGCCCACGCCGAGTGGCGGTCGAGCACGAGCGCGCCGGTCGCGCCGAGCCCCCTGGCCAGCTCCGGGTCGAGCTCCCCGCTCGTGGTGAGGACCGGGCCCACGGAGACGACGTGGCCGTCGCGCCGCAGCTCGCCCGCGAGCAGGGGTGCAGAAGGGATCCGGCGCACGAGCCGTGGCCTCGCCTCGCCTGGCGACGCCCACAGCTCGCTCGCGACGACGAGCTGGCCCGCCATGAGGTCGCCTCCGAGCTGCTCGGCGGTCCCAGCGACCGCCACCGCGGTGGACGGCAGCAACCTCGGCAGGAGCCGCTCGACGGCGCGGGCGACCGACGCGGCCCCCGTGCCGGTGACGACGGTGCCCGCGCCGAGGGAGCGGGCCTCTGCGCGCGTGGGCGCGAGCACGATCACCTCGTCAGCCATGCGGTCCGCCTCCGTGCACGAAACGCCCGAGCGCGGCGACCGGGAAGACGAGCCGGTAGAGGTGGTAGTTGATGTAGAAGTCGCCGGGGAACCCGGTCCCGGTGAACCACGGCTCGTCCCAGGTGCCGTCGGCCTGCTGCGTGGCGACGAGGAACTCCACGGCCCGGCGAGCAGCTGCGCTCTTCGACTCGCCTGCGGCGAGCAACGCGAGGAGCGCCCACGCCGTCTGGGACGCGGTCGACGCCCCCCGCCCCGCCCACGCCGGGTCGTCGTAGGAACGGAGGTCCTCGCCCCATCCCCCGTCCGCCTGTTGGCAGGAGAAGAGCCACTCGACGGCTCGGCGCACCGCCGGGTGCGTCACCGGCACTCCGGCCGCGACGAGGGCCGGCACCACCGCTCCGGTCCCGTACACGAAGTTGGCGCCCCATCGCCCGAACCAGGACCCGTTGGGCTCCTGGTTCGCCAGGAGCCAGGAGACCCCCCGGTGCATCGCGGCGCGGTCGGTGGGTCGACCGGCGGACCCGAGGGCGGCGAGCATCTCGACGACGTGGGCGGTTACGTCCGCGCTCGGCGGGTCGATCAGCTCCCCGAAGTCGCAGAAGGGCAGCTTGCGGCAGAGCGTGCGGGTGTTGTCGACGTCGAAGGCGGCCCAACCCCCGTCGCTGCACTGCATGCCCAGGACCCACCGGGTGGCGCGCGCGACCGAGCCACGGTCGTCCTCGTCGCAGTGCAGCAGCGAGAGCACCACTTCCGCGGTGTCGTCGACGTCGGGGTAGTGGTCGTTCGCGAACTCGAACGCCCATCCGCCCGGCTCGAGGTGCGGGCGGCGCACCCTCCAGTCCCCTTCGACGGCGATCTCCTGGCCGACGAGCCAGCGCGCCGCGGCACGGAGCGCGGGGTGGTCGCGTCCGAGCTCGGCTTCCCCGAGCGCCACCACCGACAGGGCGGTGTCCCACACCGGCGACTGGCACGCCTCGAGCCGGCGCCCCTTCTCGTCTCGGATCGTGAACCCTTCGAGCCCTGCGAGCGCCGAGCGGAGCACCGGGTGTGTCAGCGCATAGCCGCGCAGGTGGAGCGCGATGATCGAGTAGACCCAGGGCGGCTGGATGCCCCCCCAGCCGCCGTCGGCCTCCTGGCGCTCGACGATCCAGCGCTCCGCTTCGCGCAGCGCCGCCTCGCGCAGCACGCGGACCGGGTGTCGCGCGTAGCGCCGTGCGACCCTGTCCGCACGCTCGAGCACGCCCTCCCAGGAGAGCAGCGGGGAAGGCGGGGGAGGCGCGAGGCCGCTGCGCAGTTCGTCGACGTCCACGCCGAGGTCGCGGACCGGCCGGTACGTGGAGACGATCGTGAGCGCCACGACCGTCTGGCGCGCCCAGCAACCGAAGTCGTAGATGTTGAGCGGGACCCATGGCGGCAGGAGCACGAGCTCGGGCGGGAGGACCGGGAGGTCGTCCCAGGACCACTTTCCGAAGAGCGCGAGCCACATCTTCGTGAACACACGCGTCCGCTCGATCCCGCCGTGGTCACGGACGAACCCCGATGCGGCGGCCATGTGCGGCGCGTCCGGCGGGTCGCCTGCGAGCCGGAGCGCCACGTAGGCCTCGACGGTCGTCGACAGCTCCCCGGGCCCGCCGTGGTAGTTGGCCCACGTGCCGTCCTCGCGCTGGTTGGCTCGGATCCAGCGGGCCGACGCCGCGGTGTCCTCGTTCGTGCGGATCCCGAGGAACTGGCGAAGGAGCAGGTCCTCGGCGTCCATCGTGACGTTCGTCTCGAGCTCTCCCTTCCACCACCCTTCGTCGTGCTGGAGAGCGAGCAGCGCCTGGGTCGCCTTCTTCAGGGCGCTGGCCGCGTCCGAGGCGGGCGGGGCGGCCGCGGCGGCCTCCACCGTCCCTCCGTCGCCGAGCGCTCTCCGACGGGTCGTCGTCATCGGTCCCTCGCGGTCACGTACCTCGCGATCTCCACCAGCTCCTCCTTCGGCTTCGCTTCGAGGTGCACCCGCTCGAGCGCCTCGAGCGCCTCATGCAGGTGCTCGTCGGCGATCGCCGCGACCG
>JAJYMD010000150.1 GCA_021787255.1 Actinomycetes bacterium
GATCTTCAACTGGAGGGTCACCTCTGCGGCGCGATCTTCGCTCACGCGCACGACCTGGCCGGCGAACGCTCTCGGCAGCGACGTCACCACCCGCAGGGCCGCGTGCAGCCCGGTCAGAATGGACCCAGGCGGCCCGGGCGGACGGGCGCTCTCCACGCGGACCAATCCCGCCGGAGGGTGCGCACGACGCGCGAGCACCCTCCCGGTCCGGTCCACGAGCGCCCAGCCTCCTGATGCGGGCGCCTCCTGGACCACCGCGACGGGGGTCCGCTCCACGACCGTGATCCGTACGCCGTCGGGCCACTCGCGCGTGACCGTCGCGTGCGCGACCCACGGGAGCCGCTCGACCCCCGCGGCCGAAGCCGCGCCGACGTCGAGGAGCGGCGGGTGGTCCGCGAGCCCGGCGGCGGCGACGATCTCGCCGACGGGCGTGTGCAGCGCGCCCGTGACCGTCACGACGCGTGCCGCGAACAGCCTCGAGTGCAGCGCGAACCACGCACCGCCAGCCGCCAGCACGACCGCGAACGTGACGAGCAGCAGCCGGAGGCGGCGGCGCGCCTCGCGCCTGCGCACCTCCGCGCGGCGCGCGCGGATGCGCGGATCGATCGGGGAGCCTGCGGCTCCCGGGCGCGTGGCGGCAGGCGTGGTCACTCCCCGGCCGCCCCCGTCCCCTCGTCGCCGAAGACGTCCCGGTCGAAGCCGACCAGCTTCACCTCCGGCCTCAAGAGCACGCCCGTCGCCGCCAGGACGCTCTCGCGCACGTGGGCCATCAGCGCAACGACGTCGGCCGCCTTGCCGCCGTCGTCCGCCTGGATGAAGTTCGCGTGCTTCTCCGACACCCTTGCGCTCCCCAGCCGGAACCCTTTCAGCCCCACGGCCTCGACCAGACGGCCCGCGGAGTCGCCGGGAGGGTTCGCGAACACCGACCCTGCGTTGCTCCCTCCGGGCTGGTGCTCACGACGCCAGCGGACGATCTCCGACAAGCGCGCCTTGCCCTCCTCGGCGTCACCCCGCCGGAGCGCGAACTCGGCCCAGACCACGACCTCGGCGTCACCGAGCGCCGAAGTGCGGTAGCCGAGGCGCAGCCGGGCGGCGTCCGCGTCGCCCTCCGACATCCCGGCGAGGTCGAAGAAGCGGTACCTGACGAGGCAGGAGGCGGTGTCGGCTCCGTGTCCCCCGGCGTTCATCTTGAGCGCGCCACCGACGGTCCCTGGGATCCCCACCGCCCATTCCATCCCGCGCAGCCCTGCGTCGACAGTCCTGCGCGCGAGCACCGGCAGCCCCATCGCCCCTCCGGCTCGGACCAGCACCTCTGCGCCGGGCACCTCTGCGCAGGGCGCAGCGACGTCAGGGACCACGAGCCCGCCCAACGCGCCGCCCAGCCGTACGACGAGGCCGGGGAACCCCTCGTCCGCGACGAGGAGGTTCGAGCCCTTGCCGAGCACGAGCACCGGCACGCGGCCTAGAGGGACGCCGGAGAGGACGTCGCGCACCTCTCGCAGGTCCTCTTCGTTCTGGACGTCGACGAGCACCGCGGCGTTGCCGCCGACCCGGTACGTCGTGAGAGCCCCGAGCGGCTCGTCGAGCCGCGCGCGGGCCCCGAGGCGTGCCAGCGCCGGTCTGAGCGCCGGTCTGAAGTCCGACGGTGCCCAGAGCCGGTCCGACGCGCGCTCCCCCGTCGTCACCCGCCCGCCCCCGAGCCACTCGCCATCAGCTCGTCAGGCAGCGTCGTGAGGTCCCCCGCACCGAGCGTCAGGCACAGGTCGCCGGGCCGCAGGATCGCCGCGACCGCCGAGCGCAGCTCGTCGCGCGACGAGCAGTAGCGGGGCGCGCGCCCGCGCTGGCGGGCCAGCGCGTCGGCGACGAGCCGGCCCGACACCCCGGGGACGGGGACCTCCCCGGCGCCGTAGACGTCGGTGACGACGACGACGTCCGCGTCGTCGAAGGCCGAGGCGAACGACTCGGCGAGCGCGGCCGTGCGACTGTAGCGGTGGGGCTGGAAGACGGCGACGATGCGCTGCCATCCCCCCGCCTTCGCCGCAGCGAGGGTCGCTCGCACCTCGGACGGCAGGTGCGCGTAGTCGTCCACGAAGGTCACGCCCGAGGCCTCCCCTCGGAACTCGAACCGGCGCGGCACGCCGGTGAAGCGGGCGAGCGCGGCTCGGGCGGCGTCGAAGGGGGCGCCGACCTCGAGCGCCGCGGCCGCGGCCAACGCGGCGTTGCGGGCGTTGTGCTCCCCGGGCACGGCGAGGTCGATGCGCCCCAGCGGCCCGCCTGGCCCCCGAAGGTCGAACCTCGTCGCGCTGCGCCCGGTCACGATGCCGGCGATCCGGTAGGTCGCGTCCGGCGAGCTGCCCACGGTCAGCGCGCCCACCTCCGCTCCGAGACGTCCCGCCACCGGGTCGTCGGCGCTCACCACCCGCCGCCTCGAGCGAGCGAGGTACCCGGCGAACGCGCCGGCGAGCGAGTCGAAGGTCCCGTAGTGGTCGAGGTGGTCCGGCTCGACGTTGGTCACGATCGCGACCTCCGGGCGGAGCGCGCCGAAGGACCCGTAGCTCTCGTCCGCCTCCATCACGAGCCATTCGCCGTCGTCCCACAGCGCGTTCGTGCCGGTCTCGTTCACGTCCGCGCCGATGAGGTACGACGGGCGCAGCCCCGCCTCGACGAGGATCAGCGAGAGCATGGACGCGGTCGTCGTCTTGCCGTGGGTGCCGGCCACCGCGACGCACCTACGCGCCAGTGCGATCGCCGCGAGGACCGACGAGCGCGCGACGACGGGGATACCGCGTCGACGAGCCTCGGAGAGCTCCACGTCGTCTCCGGGCACGGCGGGCGAGTAGGTGACCAGGTCGGCCTCCACGACGGAGGCAGGGGCGTGGCCGATCGTGACCCCGATACCCATGGCGCGCAGCCGTTCGGTGACCGCCGACCCCTTCACGTCGCTGCCGCTGACCCGATGTCCCATCCCCGACAGGACGGTGGCGATCGCGCTCATCCCGGCACCGCCGATCCCCACGACGTGGACGTGGCGGTGCACGGACAGGTCGACAGCGCCGGCGGGGTCCGGGACCGGTGACTGGGGCGAGGCCCCCAGTGGGCCGGAGGCCCGCGCTGGCAGCCGGTCAGCGGGCATGCGCGACCACCAGCTCGCCGATGCGGTCCGCCGCGTCGGGGCGGCCGAGCGCGCGCGCGGCCTCCCCCATCTCGCGCAGGCGCCCCGGGTCGCCCAGCAGCTCGTCGAGGAGCGCTCCGAGCCGATCGGCGTCGCAGTCGGCATCGGCGACGACCAGCGCGGCGCCCGCCTCCTCGAGCGCCCGGGCGTTCGCGTGCTGGTGGTCCCCGGGGGCGCCCGGCAGCGGCACGAGCACCGAGGGGACGCCTGCGACCGCCAGCTCCGCGACCGTGCTCGCGCCCGCTCGGCACACCATCACGTCGACCGCCTCGTAGAGACGGGGCATGCGGTTCTCGAAGTCGACCATGCGGTAGCACAGTCCGCCGTCGGCCCCGAGCAGCCCGCGCTCGGACGCGTCGCGTCGCACACGCTCGGCCTCACGGCGGCCCGTCACGTGATAGAGCGCACGGTCGCCGCGCCCGCGCCAGCGGGCTGCAAGGCCGACGGCCGCGACGTTCACGCGCCGCGCCCCGAGCGACCCGCCCACGACACCGACCACCCCGCGCCCCTCCGGCAGCTCGAGCTCCTTCAGGGCACGCGCCATCGCCTCCGGGCTGCGATCCACCCTGGCGATCTCCTCACGGACGGCCACCCCCGTCACCACCGCTCGCGGGAGCGCGGTCCCTTCGAACGCGACGGCGTTCGCCGCCGCGCGTCTGGCGAAGAGCCGGTGCACCGCGCCGGGCACCGCGTCGACGGTCACGAGGACGAGCGGCACGCCGAGCACGACGGCAGCCAGGTCTGCCGGGAAGCTCGCGTAGCCGCCCACCGACACGACGACTCGCGGACGCCTGCGGGCGAGGTCCACGATCTCTCTCAGCGCCGCGCCCAGGAGCCCGGCCGCCGCGCCGAGGTTCGCCCGCAGCGACGCCGCGTCGAGCCGCCGGACGAGGCCGCGGCCGGGAAGGAGCGTGAAGGGGAACCCCTCGCCTGCGAGGAGCAGTGCCTCCTGCCCGCGCCGCGATCCGACGAGCTCGATCGTCTGCGGCTCGTGACCGAGCGCGCGCAGCGAGCGGGCGATCGCCAACGCGCAAAAGACGTGACCACCCGTCCCTCCGCCGGAGATCACGGCGAAGCGCGCTCCGGTCATGCTGCCCAGGTCCGGTCGCCGCCGAGGCGCCGCACGCCGGCGCTCACCTCGCGGCGCGCGATGCTCACGAGCATCCCTGCGCCAGCCATCGTGACCACGAGCGACGACCCTCCGTAGGAGATGAACGGCAAGGGGATCCCGGTCACCGGCAGGAGCCCGATCACCGCGCCGACATTGATCAGCGTCTCGACCCCGAGCCACGCGACGAGGGCCACCGCGAGAAGCCCGCCGAAGCGGTCGGGGGCCCGGTCCGCGACCCGCAGCCCGAACCAGCACAGCGCGCCGAGCCCCAAGACGACCCCGAGCGCGCCCACGAGCCCGAGCTCCTGACCGATCACCGAGAAGATGAAGTCGGAGTGGGGGTTCGGCAGGAACCCCCACTGCACGGTCCCGTTGCCGAGCCCGACCCCGAAGACGTGCCCTGACCCGAGCCCGATCAACGACTGGACGACCTGGTAGCCCGAGCCCGACGCGTGAGCGCCGGGGTTCAAGAAGGAGAGCAACCGCTCTCGCCGGTAGGGGTCGGCCAAGCTCGCGAGGACCGCCACCCCTATCACCACTCCGCCGATCTTCACGATGGGGCGGAAGGAGACGCCGGAGGCGAACAGGATCGACAAGCCGATGCACCCGACCACGACGGCGGTGCCCATGTCCGGCTCCAGCACCACGAGGCCGCCTGCCGCGGCGACGACCATGATCAGCGGTCCGATCGCCGTCCGCTCGGAGCGCCCCGCCTCCTCGCGGCGCACCACGAGGTCGGCGCCGAAGACAGCGACCGCGAGCTTCATGATCTCCGAGGGCTGCACGTCGAAGGACCCGAACCCGATCCAGCGCTTCGCGCCTGTCGCCTCCACTGCGAGGTGGGGGACGAGGACCAACAGCAGCCCGCCGAACGCCGCGAGCACGAGCACGCGCGCCAGGCGCCGCCACACGCGGTAGTCCAGCCGGCTCGTCACGACCATGACCAGCGTGCCCAGTACGAGCCACATGCACTGGCGGATGAGGATCGACCACGGCGACCCGTAGGTCTCGATCGAGACCACCTCCGACGCCGAGCCGACCATGACGGTCCCGAAGACGCAGAGCGCTGCCACGAGGCTGACGATGATCCTGGACGTCGGCATCTCGCGCAGGGCGACGACCACGCGTGCCTGGCGAGATGGCGACTTGGTCGCGGTCATCGAGCCCGTCCTTCTCGTCTGCGCCTGTGTGGTCTGCCCCTGCGTCCGGTCCGTCCGGCTTCCTCGCGCAGGTCCCGACGCACCATCGTCGCCGACCGGGGCCTTCAGGTGGGGGACCGTCCGCATCAGAGCTTCACGATCGTGAGGTAGACGCCGTAGAAGATACCGAGGGCGAGCGCGGCGAACAGGCCCGCGACGATCCACAGGCGCACGATGACCGTGGGCTCGGGCCAGCCGATCAGCTCGAAGTGGTGGTGGATCGGCGCCATCCGCAAGATGCGCTTGTGGAAGAGCCGAAAGCTCACGACCTGTCCGATCACCGAGAGCGTCTCGATCACGAACAGTCCCCCGAGGATCGGGAGGAGCAGGTCCAGGTTCAGCAGGAGGCACAGCGCGCCGAGGCCCGACCCGAGGGCGAGCGATCCGGTGTCGCCCATGACGATCTTCGCAGGCGCGGCGTTCCACCACAGGAAACCGAGGCTCGCAGCGCCGAGCGCGACCGAGGTGAGGGCGAGGTCGATCCCGTACGCTGGCAGCAGCTGGAAGATCCCGCGGTGCCGGAAGATCCAGTACCCGAGGATCCCGAGCACCGCGAAGCAGAAGCCGGACGAACCGGCCGCGAGCCCGTCGAGCCCGTCGGTCAGGTTGACCGCGTTGGACGTCCCGACGAGCACGAGCACGGCGAAGGCGACCCAGCCTGCTTCGCCGAATTGGACCCCCGGTGAGCTCGGGCGGGTGAAGGAGAGGGTCGTGGCGGTGTGCGCCCAGTGCACGGCCAGCTCGGCGAAGAGCACCGACGCGACCACCTGCGCGGCGAACTTCGCCCGCTTGTTCAGCCCGAGGCTGCGATGGTTCCGCACCTTGATCCAGTCGTCCAGCGCGCCGATCGCGCCGAAGAGCGCGACGGTGATCAGGACGAGGAGCCCCTCTGCGGTGAACTTCACCTCGCCGCTGACGTGGCCGACGAGGTACCCGCCGACCGCCGCTCCGACGATCGCAAGCCCGCCCATCGTGGGGGTCCCCGCCTTCGCGCTGTGGGCTGCCGGCCCCTCTTCGCGGATCTGCTGGCCGATGCGCTTGCGCGAAAGCCAGCGCATGAGGACCGGCGTCGCGAGGACGGCCAACCAGAACGCGCCCGCGCCCGCCGTCATGATCGACAGCACGATCAGCCGCCCCGGCCGGGCCGCTGCCTGGACGAGAGCCACGCCAGCAGCTCTGCCGCGACCACACGGTCGTCGAACGCCAGACGCCGCCCGTCCACGTCCTGGACGGTCTCGTGCCCCTTGCCCGCGAGCAGCACGACGTCTCCCGGTCGAGCGCGATCGAAGGCCGCCTCGATCGCACGCCGCCGGTCCGGCTCCACGACCGGCCGGGCGGGGGGCTCGACCCCACGCAGCACCTCGTCGATGATCGCCTCTGGGTCTTCGTGGCGCGGGTTGTCCGACGTGACCACGACGAGGTCGGCCAGCCGGGCGGCCACCGCGCCCATGAGCGGGCGCTTCTCTGCGTCGCGGTCGCCACCGCAGCCGAAGACGACGATGGCGCGCCCTCCGGCTCCTGCGGCGAGGCGCCTCGCCTCGATGAGCGCGGCCTCGAGCGCCGCCGGGGTGTGCGCGTAGTCCACGACCACGAGGAAGCCGAGCTCCCCGGCCCCGACGAGCTCCATCCGGCCTGGGACGGGCGAGGCGGCCGCGAGGCCCGCAGCGACGTCGGCCGGCGCCACCCCGAGGAGGACCGCCGCCTCGGCGGCGAGCTGTGCGTTCACGACGTTGACCAACCCGGTGAGCGGGACGACCACCCGCTGTGTGCGCCAGCGAAACGCGGACGTGCCGACGCCGAGGGTCACGTCACGAACCCCTGTGCGGGTCACCGCGACCACCGGGACCCTCGCGCGCTCCAAGATGCGTCTTCCCCACGGGTCGTCGGCGTTCACGACGGCTGCCCTCGAGCGAGACGGCTCGAAGAGCAACGCCTTGGCCTCGAAGTAGGCCTCCATCGACCCGTGGAAGTCGAGATGGTCGTGGCTCAGGTTCGTGAAGACCGCGACGTCGAAGCAGAGCGCGTCCACGCGTGCCTGGACGAGCGCGTGGCTCGAGACCTCCATCGCCACGGCAGGACGCGGTGTCCCGGTGTGCGAGTCCCGCAGCGCTGCGAGCCTTCGTTGCAGGTCGGTGGACTCCGGAGTCGTCCGCGCGCCTGTGAGGGTGCCGATCACCGTCGTGGGATGCCCGGCGTGCTCGAGGACCGCGCCGAGGAGGCGGGTGACGGTGGTCTTGCCGTTGGTCCCGGTCACCCCTGCGGTGAGGAGCGACTGGGCGGGGTGCCCGTGGAACGCGGCGGCGAGGCGCGCCATCGCCGCACGGCCGGTGCCCTCTGCGACCCGGACCTGCACGACCTCGCGAGCCGCCGGGGCGACGTCGTGCTCCCGCACCACGCCGACCGCGCCCCTCGCGACCGCCTCTGGCACATGGTCGTGACCATCCGTGCTCCGGCCCACGAGACAGCAGAACAGCGTGCCGGGGGTCACGCGTCGGCTGTCGTGCTCGACGCCGGTGACCTCGACCGCCCCGGGATCGCCCGACGTCTCGAGCACGTCGATCTCGTCGAGCAGGCGGGTCATGCGCACGGGGGGATGCCTGGGAGCGTGGGCACGGGCCATCCGTGAGCCGTGGTCCCAGCGGATGCTACCCCTGTCACGTCGCTTGCCGGACCAGCGCTGTCAGTGTCTTCGGCGCTGTCGCCTGCGGCCTGCCGTCGAGGCCCGGCGTCGTCGGGACGTCGTAGCGGTGCAGGGCGTACGCCATGATCTCGGAGAACACGGGCGCCGCGACCGCGCCGCCGTAGATCGGCGTCGGCCTGTTCAGGACCACGATCGCCGAGAGCACCGGATGGTTGGCCGGGGCGAACCCGACGAACGTTCCGTCGAACGCTCCTGTGATGTAGCCGGCGGTGCCGTTGTCCGACGGAAGCTGCGCGGTGCCGGTCTTCCCCGCTACGAGGTACCCGGGGACGGCGGCCGCGACGCCGGTGCCGTAGTCGACGACTTTTTCGTACATCGAGACGAGCTCCCTGTCGACCCATGCAGGGATCACCCTGTGGGTGCGCGAGGGCGCGGTCGGTCGCACGACCCCCCCGGGGGTGATCGTCCCGAGCACGAGCTTGGGCGCGACGAACACGCCGCCGTTCGCGACGGCGTTGTACGCGTCGAGGACCTGCAGTGCGCTCACCGCGTCCACCTGTCCGATCGGGAGGGACACCCAGTCGGTTGTGGCCCAGCGTGTGGCTGTCACGAGCAGCCCGGAGGACGCACCGGGAAAGCGGAGGCCGGTCGGCTCGCCGAAGCCCAGCTTCTTCACTTGTGCGAGGAGCCGTCGCTCGCCGAGCTTCTGGGCGATGAAGGAGGTTCCGATGTTCGAGGACTGGGCGAGGATCTGCGTCGCGGTCATCTGCTCGGTCGGGTGGTATGTGGCGTCCGAGAACACCCACCCGTCGATGATCCGCTCGAAAGGCACGGTGAAGGTGGTCTTCGGGGTGATCACCCCCGCGGCGAGCGCTGCGGAGAACGGCACGATCTTGAACACCGACCCCGGCTCGTAGAGCTGGGTGACGGCGGCGTTCGTCGGCGCCTCCTCGACCGGGCCCCCGGGGCCGATGCGAACGGTGCCGGAGGTCGACGAGGAGGCAGAGGGAGAGCCGGCAGCAGAGGTGGCGCTGGAGGAGGTGGAGGTGGTCGCGGTCCCGGCGGACGCCGGCTTCGGCGTCGAGACGAGATCGGCCATCGCGAGGATCTGCCCCGTGGCGGTGTCCATCACGATGGCCTCGCCGCCAACCGCGTGCGAAGCGACGACCTCGCGAGCCAGGTCCTGCTCCACGGTGTACTGAAGCGGCCCGTCCAGCGTCAGCTCCAGCCCGGTGCCTGCGACGGCCGGCGTCCTCTTCGTGACCGGCGTGCCTGGAAGCTGCACGCCGATCGGGGACTCGAGCAGGGTCTCGTGGCCCGCACGGCCGGCGAGGAGCCGGTTGTACTCCGCCTCGAGCCCTGCGTCGCCCAGCCCGGCGGCGTCCACCCCGCCGATCACCGGGGACGCGAGACCTCCGTCGGGGGTGACGTCGATCGAGCTGGCCAGCATGGTGATCCCCGGGAACGCCATCGCCGAGATCCTCTTCGCCTGCTCGACCGAGAGGTGCGGGACGAGCGGCACGTAGCCCGAGCGCTCCGACAGGAGCACGGCCAGCCTCGACGCCCGTAGGTGGAGCAGGGGGGCGAGGGCACGGGCTTCCGAGACGGGGTGGCTGACCTGGAAGTCGTCGGCGACCACCGTGTCGGTCGGGACCGACGCCTCGAGGACGACGCCGTCGCGGTCGGTGATCTCACCACGCAGCGCCGGGACGGTGACCGGTTGCGTCAGCTCCTGCGCCGCCTCCTGCTCGTACCGGCTCGATCGGAGGACCTGGACCTCGAAGAGCCGCGCCGCGACGACGACGAGCGCGAGGACCAGGACGACCCGAGCGATCCGGACGCGTCGCGCGAGGGGCGCACGCCGCGGCGCCATCGGGCGCAGGCGAGCCGCACGGCCCGCTCCAGCGGACCGGGCCGTGCGAGCGAGAGC
>JAJYMD010000288.1 GCA_021787255.1 Actinomycetes bacterium
TGGGTGGTGGTCGTCGTGTACGGCGCCGCCCTCTCGGTCGTCGGGCGAACGAGGCCCGAACCGTGCAGGCCCGAGCCCTTCGGACTTGAGGCACGCGGCCCCGAGCCGTCCGAACCGCCGGAAGCCGTGGCCGGTGAGCTCGTCCCGCTCGAGCTCCGTTCGCCCGTGCCCGAGCCGCTGCTGGAACGCTCCGCCAGAGGCGTTCGTGCGCTTTTGATCGACGCCGAGGATCCCGTCACCGAAGATGGCTGCACACTTGGACGCTTCGAGTGTCCCGACGAGCGCGCTCCGCCGGCGAGGAGCGCCTCAGCCTCGGCCGTCGCCGCCTGCGCCTTGGCGATCTTGCTCTGGTAGCCACCGAGGTCGCCCGCCTTGAGGTCGGCTTGCGCCTTCGTGAAATCTGTGGCGGCTTCCTGGAGCAGTGCCCGGGCTCTTGCAATCGAGGCCGAAGGCTCGCCCGAGGGGGGCGGCGAAGGCGAGGAGCCCTGCGACGGCTGGGAGCCAGACGATGGGGAGGATGACGGGACGTTCGGTGATCTGGGTGTTGTCGTGAGGTTCCCCCCTGTGCTCTTGAGGGTCGTCCCGAGCAGCGTGTTCAACGTCGCGCCCAGTGTCCGCTCCATCTGCACCCGCTGGCCGAGCACTGCGATCACGTACTTCAGCTGGGGCTGCGGGACCGCCTTCGACTCGACGTAGAGAGGCCGCACGTAGAGCACGGACCCTCCGACGAGCACCGGAAGGATGTTTCCGAGCAGCACGGACGATCCTTCCTTGTTCAGGAGCGTGATCTGGCTCGAGATTGTCGTTGTCTCAGCGATCTCGGTCTCCGCCTGAATGGGCCCGATCTTGCTCTTCCCCGGTGGGGTCTCGTACACGTGGAGCTGACCGAACTGTGTCGGATCCGAATTTCCGACGAGCAGGGCGCGGAGGAACTGGCTGTCGATCCCTGCAGCTCCCGCAGGGACGTACGCGTCGGTGACGGTGAACGACTGTGTCGTCTGGCCCGGCTCTGCTTCGACCTGGTAGACGGGTGTCATCGGTTGGTAGCTGCTGATGATCCGACCCTGCGAGGTCAGGACGTGGTTGTACCTGAGCAGCTGTGTCGGCGAGCTCACGCCCGTCGTCGGAGACACGATCCACGCGTCACCCGCGCTGTAGAACTGCGCGGGCGAGGTGATGTGGTAGCGGCCGTAGACGGCCGCCTGGACCGCGAACAGGTCGCTGCCATAGCGAAGCTGTGCCCGTACCGACGGGGGCATGTCCGACTCGGGCGTGAACAAGCCGGGGAAGGCCGACTCGTAGGCCTGGAGGATCGGGTCGTGGTCCATCGCGTAGAACGTCATCTTTCCGGAGTACGCGTTCACGACCACGACCACCGAGTTGCGCACGTAGTTGTAGCTCGTCGTGAGACGGGCACCTGGCGGGAGATCGAAGCTACCGGCATTCTGCGAGTACGGATAGTTCGCCGTCGTGGTGTACGCGTTCAGGATCCAGTCGACGTGCCCGTCGACGAGCGCCGGGTACGGCTGGGCGTCGTAGCTCAGGAACGGCGCCACCTTCTGCGCCATCGAACGCACGTCGCGGATGAACATGATCCTCGACCGTGTCGTCACGAGGTTCGACAGCAGAAGGTTCAGATCGCCCAGTCGAAGAGCAAAGGCGGCGCGGGTGAGAAACGAGCCGAGCCGCACGCCACCGGTGCCCCGGTAGTGACCTTCGACGTCCGTTCCTGTGGGCGTCAGGCCGTCGAGCTCGCGCTGGCGGGTGTCCACGACCACGTAGCCTGGCTGCTTCACTCCGAAATAGATCGCGGGCTGCCGGACTTGCGGGAAGCCTGGCACGGACTTGTCCGGCACATCGCTGATCGCGAAGACGGGGTTGCCCTTGGTGGTGGCCTCGTTCGCCTCGGCCATCACCAGACCTTCCCCGTGCGTGTACTGGAGGTGCTCGTTCACCCAGCTCGAAGAGGGAAGGTTTGTCGAATCGATCTGCCTGACGCCGACGATCACCGGCCGGATGGTCCCTCCCGCTGTGTACCGGTCGACCTGGACCGTCTGGAAGGTGTAGTAGCCGGTGATGTCTTGCTTGGTTCGGAAATCCACCAGCGAGATTGTCGAGCTCGGGTCCCACAGGCGGATGTTGTCGAGCGTTGTGAGATGGGCATCGACTGTCGAAACCGGCACGACTGTTCGGTCCGGGTACCTCGACACCTTGACGTGGTCGATCCCATATGCATAACGAGTCGCTTCGATGTTGCGGGCGATGTAGGGCTGCTCGAGCTTGCTCTGTGCCGGGTTCACCTCGAGCGCCTGGAGCACGGCGGGGTAGATGACGCCGATCACGAGCGCGACAAAGGCCCACACGCCCACCGCCAGGACGGGCAGCGTCCAGCCCTGTCGGCGAATGTTGTACAGCAGGATCGCGGCGGCGAACAGTGACACGAAGAAGAGGAGATCGATCGCAGGGAGCCTCGCATGCACGGCGGTGTAGCCGGCACCCTCGACGTAGCCGTTGGTCGACAGCTCGAGACCGTAGCGAGCCAGGACGTACCCGCCTGCCTTCACCAACGCGATCAGGGCGACCAGCACGGAGAGGTGAACCTTCACGATCGGCCTAACCCGTGGAGCCCCCCGTGGACGGATGCCGCCGTTCAAGTAGTGGAAGACCGCGGTGAGCACGAGCACCACGACGAGCGACGCGAGGGTCCAGTTCACCAGGAACTGCAGGAACGGCAGCCGGAAGACGAAGAATCCGTCGTTCAAGCCGAACAGCGGATCGGTGTGTGGGAACGACCTCGCGTGCGTGAAGAGGAGCCAGTTGTTCCACTGTCCCAGGGTCGTGGCCGCGGCGATCAGCGCGATCGCCAGTGCCACCACCGCGTACACGCGTCCCGCGTAGGGACGCACGACCCGCTGGTAGCGAAGCACGAAGTCGTCTGCCGGCTCGACCGAAAGCGTATGCGCGGCGATCCGATCGCAGATGACGAGGTTCGCCCAGAGCAGGACGAAGAAGGCGGCGCCGAAGCTCGCGAAGAGGCCGACCTTCACAGCGAGGAGCGTCGACCATACGCGATGGAAACCCACCGAAGAGAACCAGAGGCTGTCGGTGTACAGCCCGGCGAGGGAGCGGAGAGAGCCGAGCAGCAAGATGAGGATGATGACGCTGCCGACGATCCACCACCGTGCGTGACGCGAGCGCGGCTTGGCCACGCGCGAAGGGACGTCAGGTGGAGTTCGCACCCCAAGAAGCCTAAGACGCGGGTCGATTCAACTGGGGGTCGGGAGGACGAGACACCTGCAACCGGCATGCGCTGGAGGATGCCGGTGCCCGGTCGGAAACTCGGCTCCTGCTGCGACGTACCCCGCAAGCGCGTTGTCCTCGCAGTCGGCACATCCTGGTCCGACACCACTCCGGCTCCAACGCACGCTCCGCCTCCCGGCACCCGCGAGGACCCCCTTCGAGAATGCCTGCAGCGCGCCGTCCTCGGCGAGACGCTCGATGCGCTCCCCGCGCCATTCCCGGTACGCGGCACCGATGCGCTCGGCTGCGTCGGGGACTTCGCCACCCTCCAGACGGCGTCTGATCAACGCGACCACGGTCGACGCCAGCTGCCCGCTCAAAGCGTCGATCTCCCGCTGGTCAGGGGGGGCCACCCTGCCCTGCCGCCCTCCCAAGAGTGAGCGGGCGAAGGCAGTTCCCGCTGACATTGCGTCGCGCACCGACTCCATCGCGGCCTTCGCGTAGAGGGACTGTTGCGAGGCTTCCTCGGCCAGCAGCTCCTCGCTCCACTCCCCCGTCCCTTGCCGGAGGCGTTCGAGCAGCCCGTTCTGGTCGTCCTGCAACGCGCGCTTCAGCTTGCGCGCCAGCGTCACCACGATCGGGTCGAGGGCGTCGGCCCGACGCGCGAAGGCGGGCGCGTCCGGGGAAACCTCGCCTTCGCGTGCTTGCATGTCCTGCACGCCATCGGCACCGCCGCCATCGGCAGCGTCGGCAGGGGCGTCGCCGGCGTCGACCACGGCGTCGACAGGGACGACAGCTCCAGAGTCGGCGGTCACCGTTGCGCCGCTGCCCACGTGATCGGTGTCGCCCTCCTCGACTGTCCCGCCCTGGACGACCGCCGTGGCGACTCCGACCGGCTCCGCGGTCGGTCCGTCGGCTGCAGCATCGGCGTCGTCGGCGGGGGGAGCACGACGCGCAGCGGTGCCAGTACCTTCCTCAGCTGCAACTTCAGCCTCATGCACGCGCTGTCGTGCCCTCAGTCGAGCGAAGAGCTCCTCGACGCCCGATCCAGAGACTTTCGCATCCGAGGTGGCAGGGTCCGGCACCTCCGGCACCTCGGGCGGCTCTGGCACGTCGTGAAGGCGGCGCGCACCCCCAGTAGCGAGGGCGGGGTCGTCCTGCCAGTCATGCACCACCGCGCCGTCGGCCACGGGTCCCGGCGCGGCGGCTCCCAGTGGGACCCCCGGTCCTGTGCCTCCCGGTGCGGCATCTCCCAGTCCTGCGCCTACCGGTGCGGCGCCTCCCGGCCCAGCAGCTGCCTCGTCGTCCGCACCACCCAGCGAGGGGTGGCCCTCGGCGCGCAGCTCTTGTGCAGGCTCCACGACTGCCGTCGCGATGTCGTCGAAGCGCAGCACGGCGATCGCCGGGCGAGCTCGCACTTCCTCGCTGGTCGCGGGCTGCGAAGCTCGACCGACGCTCCGCGAGCCGTGGCGCACAGACGCCACGAGGTCCGCCTCTCCCCCACCCGCCGTGCCCGCCTCGCCAGCCCCACCCGCCGAGCCGGCTTCGCCCGACGCCACCGTGCCGCCCATCACGTCAGTCGAGCGGGCCCTGGCGAGCTCGGCGATCGCGCGCTCGGCCTCCTCGACGAGCAGCGGTTCGGGGACGTTCGTGCTGTGCGTCCCCGCCTCGCCCGCAGCGGCCTCGCGCGCGGAGTCCTCCGCCCTCGAGAGATCCTCCAGGATCCTGTCGAGGGACCGCCGCACCCCGACGACAGACCCGGCGATCTCGTCACGCGCGGCGCGGAGCAGCTCGATCTGGTCGGTGACGAGACGGCGCCGTTGCGCCATGTCGGCGAGGACACGCCGGCGCGCCTCCTGCGCCTGGTCGAGGATCGCCCTGCCGTGCTCACGCGCACGGTCGACCACAGCTCCCGCTTCCTCTCGCGCCGCCTCGAGCGTCGCCGCGGCTTCCTCCCGAGCCTGCTGGCGCAACGCGTTCGCCTCGAGCTCAGCCTCGGCAATGCGCTCGGCAGCCGACGATTCGGCGCTCACCTGGGCGTCCGTCGCCTGCTGCTGTGCGTCCCGTACGATCGCACCGGCGGCTTCCTTTGCCTTTGCAAGGATCCGCGACGCCTCCTCGTGGGCGCCGCGAAGCACAGCGGCGCTGCGCTGCCCGAGCGAGGAGGTGAGAACGCTCTCGTCGATGACCGGATTGCGTGCGCGCTCCTCGGCCTCTTGCAGGTCGTGCAGCAGCTCCTGCTGCCGCCGGTCCGCGTGCTCGAGGGCCTTGGCCAAGAGCTCGAGGTACGAACGGACCTCCTGGGGGTCGAAGCCGCGCCGGACGGTGCCAAAGGAACGCCGTGCGACGTCGCTGGCGTCGATGCGGGAAGTGGAGATCGTCGGATGGTCCTCAGCCACCGAGCAAAGACTATGACGCGTGGCGTACGTCAGGGAGCTATGGCGCGTGGTGTACGTGGGTTGGCGGAACGGAGCCTCCGAGGCGACGAAGGTCGCCCAGCACCTGGCTGAGCGAGCGCACCCCGTAGATCTCGAGCGAGCGCGTCGCCTTGGACGTCGCTGTCGCGACCTGCGCGGCCGGCACGAAGAAGGCCGTCGCCCCGACCCGCTCCACCGCCACCGTCTTCTCGGGGATCCCACCCACCTCGCCGACCGCCCCTGTCGGGGCGATGGTCCCGGTCGCCGCGATCGCCCTTCCGCCGGTGAGGTTCCCGCCCGAAAGCGCGTCGATGATCCCGAGCGTCATCGCGAGCCCTGCCGAGGGTCCGCCGATCGCTGTGGTGCGCAGCGTCACCGGAAAAGGGAAGCGGAACGTCTGCTGGGTCTCGGCTTCCACGCCGAGGAAACCCTGTGTGTGCCAGCCCGTCGCCGTGCAGCCAGGTGTCGAAACCGGGTGCGGCACCGACCTGGGCCAAGCTTCGAGCCGCAACGTCTCGCGGGCCGTCGGACCCGGCACCATCTCCGCGTGGGCGTTCACGTGTGACCGTTCAACGGTCAAACGGACGAGGTCGCCGGCTCGGCGCGAGGCGAGAGCCTGGGCGAACGCGCATGCGTCCGGGGTCCTCTGCCCGTCCACCGAGGTGACCACCTGCCCGATTGCCAGCCCCTTCGACGCCGGTGAACCCGGGACGACCGCGAAGACCACCACCCCGGCGTCGTGCGCCTCGACGTGGTAGCCGAGCCGGGTGAAGGCGGCGGCCTTCGCGGCAGACTGGGATTGCTCCATCTCGAGGTACCCCTGAGCGACCAGCTGCGAGGGCGGCGTCGCCGGCCCCAGCACTGTGGCGACGGGCAGCATCTGCGCGTCTCCCCTCACCTTGTCGTAGAGGTAGGTGAGCGCGGTCACCCGTGTGATGTAGACGTCCGTGAGGAACACGTTCCCGTGCACGCGGTGCGCTCGGCCCGTCGGGACCTTCACGAGCGGTGCGACAGGCTGCGCGACGCCCGGCGTGAGCACGTAATAGTCGAGGTTCACGTGGTCGGCGACACCGGCCGCTGCGACGAGCGCGACGACGACGGCGACCACCACCTCGAGCCACCGAGGGACGCGCCGGGCTCTGCGTGGCCCCTCCGGGTGGCCCGTCCCCAGCGCGACACCGGCCCACGACCCCTCGGCGTCGGGGTCCTGGGCCGCGTAGGGCTGTGTCGTGCGGCTGGGGTTGGGCTCGGACATACTCGGTCGGTGGAGGACGATCCTGCCACGCAAGACGGGCTCCGCCCGGTCGATGTGGTGGTCGCCGGGCACCGCAAGGACGCCGAGACCGTCACGCGGGCGTTGCGCTCTCACGACCCGCGACTGCGGGAGGTGGCCCTTGAAGCGCTCGCCCGGGTGGGCGATCTCGACGCGGCGACCGTTGCGCGCGTGCTTCGCGAGGACCCCGATGCTCGCGTGCGTCGTCGCGCGTGCGACCTCGCGGCGGGATTCCACGAGTCAGGCTCGCTCGTCTCCGCCCTCCGCGGCGCGCTCGACGACCCTGACGCGCTGGTCGTCGAAGCCGCGTGCTGGGCACTCGGCGAGACGCCGACCGCCCCGGTCGACGAGCTGATGCGGATTGCGCGTTCGCACCCGGACGTCAGGGCGCGCGAGGCCGCGGTCGCCGCGATCGGCAGCATCGGCGATCCCAGGGGACTGCCCGCATTGCTGGGCGCGCTCGACGACCGGCCAACGGTGCGCCGGCGGGTGGTCGTCGCTCTCGCTGCGTTCGATGGCGACGAGGTCCAGGACGCGCTGCGCCGCGCCGCAGAAGATCGGGACTGGCAGGTGCGCGAGGTCGCCGAGATCGTTCTCGAGGCCGGAGGCGAGGGCGGAACGCCGGCATAGCGGCGCCGCCCCGTGCTTTCGCCGACCCCGTGCGAACCCCGTGCCGACCCCGCAGAGACCCCGTGTCAGCCCCGCGGCGACTAGGGTGACCCTGCGGCTGCGTTCTGCGATTCGCGCAGATGGGTCCTCGAGAGGGGTCCGCCAGAGCGGTGGCGTGGTCGCTCGATCCGATGATCGCGAAACTGCACGAGGGAGGCTCTTTGGACGCGGCGAAGAGGTGCGCGCCATGAGCGCCTCGCCCCTCAGGCAAGCTCCTCGCGCAAGCCCGCGACTCGCAGAGCTGGTCAGGTCGGTTCCTGAGGATCCGGCCGGACGAGAGCTGCTGGCGCGCTTCTATCGCGCGCTCGGTGACCCGACCCGCTTGGCGCTTCTCGCCTTCTGCGCCGACGACGAGCGCACCGGCACCGAGTGCGTCATCCACGCGGGTCTCTCCCAAGGGCGCGTCTCGGCGCACCTCGGGTGCCTCGTCAGCTGCGGCCTGCTCGAGGTACGACGGGCCGGTCGCTTTGCGTACTACAAGGTCGCGGACCCCCGCGTGGCTGCGCTCGTCCAGCTCGGGGCATCCATGGTCGCCGAGCACGCTGCAGGGGTCGCGGCGTGCACGAGGGTGGCGGCCGCTCGGTGACGAACCGTCGCTCTGCTCGCACAATCGGCGTCTGATCTGAGCTCGGCGGGCGTCGCCCACCTGTGCGCGGCGCGAGGCCATGCGAGCGCCTTCGTGGGTGGCCGCCTGCAGCCGCCCGTCTACCTGCCGCAGGCGACCACCGGCGGTCCTGCGACCACCCGCGGCCCTGCGACCACCCGCGGCCGCGCGCCTACCCCCGAGGTGTCGCTACCCGGTGCCGGTCGCGAGGACGCGCCGGCCGTCTCGACCGGCTCAGCCCTCGGCCGCCGCGAGGATCGGCTGCAGCCGGTCGATCGACTCGATGCAGCGCCCCGCGCCGAGCGCGACGCACTCGAGCGGCATGTCCACGAGGCGCACCGGCACTCCGGTCGTCTCGGCCAAGCGCCCAGGCAGCCCGCGCAGCAGCGCGCCCCCACCGGTCAGGTGGATCCCCTCGAACATGACGTCCTGGGCGAGCTCGGGGGGCGCCTCGGCGAGGCACTTCGCGGCCGCCTCGAGGATCTGGGACGCGTGCTCCTCGAACGCGGTACGCACCTCGGCGGAGCTCAACGCGACGGTCCGCGGCGTCCCCGTTGACACGTCCCGGCCGCGCAGCTCCACACCCTGCTCGTCGCCGTAGGGGGCGGCCGAGCCGATCGCGAGCTTGACCGCCTCAGCCGTTCGCTCGCCGATCGTGACGCCGAACTTCGCGCGCACGTGCGACTGGATCGCGGCGTCGAAGTCGAAGCCGCCACAGCGGATCGCCCGGGTCGAGACCACGCCGCCCAAAGAGATGACGGCCATCTCGGAAGTGCCACCGCCGACGTCCACGATCATCGACCCGACGGGCTCGTGGACCGCGAGCCCAGCACCGATCCCTGCGGCGAGAGGCTGCTCGATGAGGAAGCAGTTGGCTGCCCCTGCGCGACGCGTCGCTTCGACCACGGCCCGCCGCTCCACCGCAGTGATCGCGGACGGCACGCAGACGAGCACCTTTGAACGGCTGATCCTGCTCACCCCGACGCGTCTGAGCAGCATGTGCACCATGCGCTCGGTGATCTCGAAGTCGGTGATCGCGCCGTGACGCATCGGTCGCACCGCCACGATGTAACCGGGGGTCCGGCCGATCATCTGCCACGCCTCGTCGCCCATCGCGAGCACGCCCTTGGACCGCGAGTCCATCGCGATGACGGTCGGCTCGTTGAGGACGATCCCCCTCCCCTTCATGTAGACGAGCGTGTTCGCCGTGCCGAGGTCGATCGCCAGGTCCCGGGACACCGGATCACATGGTAGGCAGACAGGGGCGACGTCAACGCAACGGACCTCCTCGGTAACCTCGCTGCGTGAGCTTGGGGCGTCCCGAGGGCGATCCGGACGATCCGGAAGCCGGTGCTGGCGGGTGGGTGCCGCCGGAGTCCCGCACCTGGCGCCACCCCTCGGAGCTCCACGCGGCAAGCGTCGCTGCCGTGCTCACGGCAGCGCACGGCTGGCGACGCGGAGCAGCGCTCGTGGTGGGCACGGCCGCGCTCATGGCGATCGCCGCAGGCGCGTTCCTGCTCGCCAAGACCAGCTCTTCGCCGCGCACGACGCTCGACACGATGCCGGTCGGCACCGCGGCGGTCACCCCGTGCTGCACGCTCTCGCCGCTGCTCACCCGTGACGCGGAGCAGGCGGTCGTGTCCATCGAGCCAACCGTCGGCCCCGGCGCGACCGGCTGCGGCGTCGTGATCGCCAGCGAG